>NZ_JBAWSY010000002.1:0-28115 GCF_037104765.1 Psychrobacillus mangrovi
CCAGTAACAACCCTGTAACAATCCAAACAATCCCTCTAAATATACTCAACTCCCAACTTCTACATCATTTACACGTTCCCTAAACAAAAAAATGACTCTCATTTTAAAAAAATGGAGTCATTTTGATTATTAATATAAACTTTTTATGAGTGTTTCTAGCATGACAGGCATCTCGACGAATGCACTATCGACGTGTAGACGCTCTGTTTTTTGATGTGCATCTTTTCCAAATGGACCTAAATTCAAAACTGGTCCATTCAGTTGAGCCATGTCTTCAAATGGGATGCTGTATGTGTCACCCCAAACAGGCGTATTGCTTTCAAAGGAAGTCCATCCTTTTCCATCATCTTCATAATTCACATAGCTTAAATCACAAATTCCATTGAAATAGTGGATTTGTTCAATTTTGTTGTTAAACGATAATGCTGATTTTTTCATTAGCTCTACTGTATCTTTTACTAACTGGTTATTAGACGTATTAACCGCTGGATAATATGGTGGTGTGAATAGAATGACCGTTGCAGGAGCTAGCTCTTGGCACTGGATCATCAGGTTGTCGACAATGCGAAGTGATTTTTCACGATCGTCCCATTCCTCGTTCTGAAGCGCATCCTCTTTTAAGCGATTTACTTCTTCTGCGCCTAATTTTTTATTTGCATAAGCAAGAAGTTCTTCATATCGAAGTACCTTCACTTTCCCTACTCCATTTACTTGCTCGCGTTCACAAATTACCTTGTAGTCTGCGTTCAATGCGTCCATCGCTTCATTAGCTACTTGTTCAAATAAATCCATAACCTCAGAAGCCGTACGCTTTAATAAAAACACATTATACAATGCAACCGCACGATAAGGAGTTTGCGTCGAATAAGACAGTTTTAAATCTTTTTGTTGCAATGAAACCGGAAGAGGAGTGCTTTCTCCAAGGTCCGTCTCGCGGAATAAAGAATTGTACTCCATACGCTGCGTTAAATACGATGCGATGAAGTTTGCCGTCATTCCTTTCATCGGCTCCCCAACATGTGTCTCTTTTCCGTAAAATAAAGCTGCAGGCATAATTTTTCCTATTGTCCCAGAGTAAATATACTCTTCAATATCTAATGGATTTTGAGAAAAACACGGCTCACTATTTAGAAATAGTTTATAAGTCAAATCAAATTCTTCTCTTATTCCCACTAACTGTGGAACCACTGCACGCATTCCCGCAGAGTTCACTTCCTCATCAGGAACCGTAGTCAAAATAAGATTAATTGGCCATTGTTCTACACTTGCTTTTTCAATAAGCTGCATATGAAGCGCTAAACCCATTTTCATATCCATCGTGCCACGCCCAAACAAATACTTTCCTGTTTCCAAATCAACACGAGCAGACTCTGGTAAATCAGCTGGATTTTCCATTAGTTTTTTTGTCAATTCCTCTGGAAAATACGCAAGTGGTTCTAAAACTCCATACTCTTCTGTTTGAACCGTGTCAAAGTGGCTGATAAGTACAACAGTTTCCGTCGCCTCTGGATGTTTATATAATGCAGTTACAGCATATCTTCCTAAACCAGCATCATGTAACTGTAAGTGACTCGGATGCTCTTTAAAATAATCTAATTCTTTCAACTTATCTATCACTTTCGGAGCAAACTTTGTCTCACCTTCCGTCAGCGTTATACTATCCCAACTAACGAGTTCACATAATAGAGCTCGAAGTGTTTCCGGTGTTTGCCACAATAATTGGTTCATTTCAAATTTCTCCTTCAAAAAGTTCTTATGTTTAGTACTTGTTTTATCACCGTGACAATATTATTTTTTTTGACTTTTTATCTTTCTTTTCTAGTCTTATTTTATAGAATACCATACAAGCTATAAAGAAGCCTACACCATAATAAAGCCCAACTCGTTGTGTTGGATCAAATGCTAAAAATACGAGAATCATCAAACAAAAAGCGATACAAAAAATCGGGACAAAAGGATAGAATGGTGCTTTAAAAGTTAAACTCTCTAAAGTTCCTCCATCTTTTAAATATCGATATCGGAACATCAATTGAGACGCTGCAATTCCCATCCAAGAAATAGTAACAGATATCCCCGCAATTGACATTAGTAATACAAACACCGTATCTGCTTCCATAACACTTGTTAATAATGATAATAGCGAGAATAATATCGTGAATAAAAGTGCGTTAAATGGCACTTTTTGCTTAGATAAACGCCCAAATATTTTTGGTGCCATACCTTCATTCGCCATAGACCATAGTAGACGTGTGGAAGCATACAAACAAGAATTTCCTACTGACAGAATGGCTGTTAAAATAACAAAGTTCATAATGTCGCCCGCAAAAGGAATTCCAGCTACATTCATTAACGTTACAAATGGACTTTCAAGTAGGCCCAATTCTGTTGCAGGGAAAATGGCAGACAATACGATAATAGAAGCTATATAAAACACAACAATTCGTATTAGAATTGTTCGTATCGCTTTCGGAATATTCTTTTCCGGATTCTCTGTTTCACCAGCGGCAATACCAACTAACTCAGAACCTTGATAAGAGAATATTACATTCATCATTGTCACGAATACGATAGCAATTCCTGCTGGGAATAATCCTGTAGGTACCAGATTTGTAAACATTGGTGTTGCTCTATCTTCAAGTGGAATTATGCCAAAAATTGCGCCCAATCCAATGATTATAAATAAAACTACTGCAACCACTTTAATACCAGCAAACCAAAACTCTGCTTCAGCAAACGCCTTTGTCGTTAAGGCATTGAGTGCAAATAATAAAACCACAAAAATTGCACACCATATCCATACTGGTACATCAGGGAACCAGTGTTTCATGAGAATCCCAGCTGCGGTAAACTCTACTCCCGCCGTTGCTGCGGAGCCTACAAAGTACATCCATCCAAGGGAAAACCCTGCAGAAGGACTAATAAAACGAGTTGCATAGGTTTGGAAAGAACCTGTCACCGGCATATAAACTGCAAGTTCACCTAAACAAGTCATTACCATATATAAAATTAACCCACCAAATAAGTAACCAACAATGGCTCCCCCAGGACCAGCTTGATTAATCGTATAACCTGCATTTAAAAATAGACCAGTTCCAATTACACCCCCAAGTGAAAGCATAAACAAATGTCGACTCTTCATAGAACGATTTAATTGATTAAGTTGTGATTGATCCCCAATATTTGACACAATAATCTCCCCATTTCCCCTATTTATCTATTTAAAATCTTAAAGATAAACAACTAAGCCCACCATCTTGCTTACGAACCTCGGACATATCTAATTCAATTGTTTCGTAACCTGCTTCATTAATTTGACGTTTTGTCTCTTCATATCCCTTTGGAATAATGACATAATCATTTACACGAATACAGTTTGCAGAGTATTCATCTTCTGCGCTGATAACGATCTTTTCATATGAATCAAACGCAGGATGGTCTAAAAATTCTCCTGCAACAACCATTTTGTTGTTTCCTAAGTAAGCAATCCCTGTTTTCAAATGGAAGAATTTTTTAAGAGGTATAATTGTAGCTTCAAAACCTTCTCCTTCAAGAATCTCTTTTAATTGGCGAGCCCCTTCTTCATTTGTACGTTCGGAAATTCCGATATAAAAGCTATTATCTGCTTGAAGAATATCTCCGCCATCAAGCGTTCCAGGTGCTTTGATATAATAAAACTTCTCATAAAAATCTTTTAAAGCGCTTTCAATTTCCACAATCTCTCCATTACGTGACTCTGCCCCAGGATTTGTAATAACAGCAAATTCAGATGTAAGTACTGCTGCATCTTCAACGAAAGTAGAGTCAGGAAATTCTTCACTTGGAGAAAGAAGGGTTACTTCCACTCCACACTTTTTCAAAGCTTCTACATATGCCTCATGTTGCACTAACAATTTGTCGTAATCTGGTGTTCCTAAATCTGATGTAGTTAAACCTCCTACATAGCTCTTCCCCGGTGTCTTTGCAATTACATTTTTAAAAATACTCATTTTAATTTCCTCCTTTTAATTTCTAATAACAGGACTAGTTAGACATGTTGGACCACCAGTACCTAAAAAGCTTATTTCTCGTCCTTTATATTCATAAACAGTAGCTCCAGCATCCAATAACTGTTGTTTTGTCTTATCGTTACCTTCCACTAGGACACAAACTCGAGGGGCAAGAGCAAGCACGTTACAGCCAAGATTGTCATATTCCTCTTTAGATACTTCTATTAATTGGATGCCTCTTTCTATTAATAACTGACGGAAAAATACTGGCATTAAAGGTGAATATACAACTGCCAAGTCTTTATCGACCATGCTAATAAAAGACATAAGATGAAGACACTCAGCAACTCCTTGATCATGCACCAATTGGACAATGATGAAATCATCTACATATGGTGCTGTTATTTCTTTTAATTGGCGAATAGCTTCTTCATTTGTACGATAACCGCGGCCAACTACTAATGTTTTATCATCCAACCAAACGATATCTCCACCATCACAAACCGCGTCACCTGTTAACTCTCCTATAATAGGAATCTCTTTTTCTTGTAGAAAATCTTTATATACAGCAGCTTCAGGTTGTCTTAATTTCTTTCCTGACTTTAAAATAATTGCTCCAGCTGGCGTAAACTTTACCGGATCGTGTGCGTAAATAGAGTCTAAACCTACTTTATCCGATGCTGGCAGATAATCTATTTTGGCTACATGTTTTTCTACTATTTCAATAAACCCTTTATACTCTCGTACAGCTTCTTCAAAGTCAGGCTCCTGTATATAATTGAACACTTTCCATTGATCAGCCAAGTGCGCTTGATTAATAAATGCTTCGTTTGGATGTTTTACTATTACACGTTCTAATGGTTTAAACATTGATGAATTATAGTGCATTATTATCCTCCTTTTTCCTGTGAGTGGAAACAAATTCCGTTAAACGGAAAGATTATATTTAAAATATAATTGCTCTATGTTACAATGTCAATATATTTTGAAAACTATCGAACATATAAATAGGCGGTGCTTTTTATGCAATCCATTATTCGAGCAATGACCGTAGCAAACGTTTTAGCAGCACATGAAAAAGGGATGTCCATTTCAGACCTTTCTAAAGAATGCGAACTTCCCCTTAGTACTATGCACAGACTACTACAGGCTATGATTAAACAAGGTTTAGTTGAACAAGACGCACAATCCAAAATGTATCGACTTGGTATTGTTTGGCTTGAATACGGACTGAAAGTGTATGACTCCTTTGATGTAAGTAAAATTAGACCAGAGATAGAATGGTTGTCTAAAGAAGTAGAGGAAAGTGTATATCTAAGCAAGCCACTTGGTACGGAAGCAATGATTGTGGAAAGAATCGATAGCGAAAACAATCCAATTCGTATTTATGATCAGTTGGGATTACGCATACCAATGAACATCGGCGCTGCCAACAAAGCGATGCTTGCCGCAATGCCTGCTTCACAATCCGAAAGTATCTTGTCTCAGCTACTACCAACAGATAAAGTTACTGAAATGCTTATATCACTCGAACAAATAAGATATCAAGGCTATGCAACCAGCCACTCAGAAAGAACAGAAGGCACTTCCTCCATTGCTGTGTCCATAAAAGACAGCTTCGGACAAGTCATTGGGGCTATAAGTATAGGTGTAGTCAGCTTCAACCTGACTGAAGAACGACTCGAAATTCTAGCGAACAAAGCAATGGAAGCTGGCAAAAGAATCTCCCACCGATTAGTTTCCAACCATTAAAAAAATCCCAAAAGTCATCTAATAGACTTTTGGGATTTCTTTGTAGTTGTCACTTTGTGCAGTTGTAATTAAAAATAAGTGTTACAGCTACGTTACTGGTGCCAGGCACCCGTAACATACTTGTAACACTCGTTCTATGATTATTTGTTATTACTCTTTGTGTTAATGTTAGCCCATTCATTTTTCAGCCAGTCTAAACCTTTTTCGCCTTCGTAGGCGTCGTATACGTCATTACGCATTCTTTTCAGTTTATCTAGAAATTGTTCAAATGTATGGTCAGCAGGTAAACTTTTCTTCACTCGCAAGAATACTTTATTAGCACCTTTAATCACTTCGAATTTTTTTCGTTCTGGAACCTCAACGTTTTCACCAAACTCTAACAGAATACGGTAAGCCTCTTCTTGAACTTTATAAACGGGATCATTTGCTAATCTAGAGTTTAGTATATCAATAACCTGACTCGCATTATATTTCCCTAATTCCTCTACAGCATCATAACGTGCTCTCCAGCTGGAAGTTCTATTTGCTGCTTTTTTAAGCTCCTCATAATTCTCAGGTAACTCATTTTTTATTATTTTTTTACTCAAATACTCCAAACTCCTTCTTTGAATCAGTAGAAATTAATTCTAACTTTCTTTCTTCATTATATACTACAGAAAGCATTTCTCCTATTATGTGAAGAAATCATTTCTTCTACTCCTATCAAATCTGGCGATATATATACTTGTATTTCCTTTCATTCTTCGGCAATCCAAAATTAGGCTCAACTATCTTCACGGTGTCTAAATTTCTACAAATAAAAAAATAGCGATGTATATTTGTTGAGAAATAAGCAGTTAAAATAGACAAAAGGAATATACATGAAATAATTATTATATAAGTAGCAAACTCGGTATAGAATATTGATAAAAGAATTTGTCCAATTATATATCCTGCTCCACCGATCCCTACCCATGCTACAGAAATACTCTTCATTTGTTGTAATTTATAATAAGTTCCTGTATAAAGAGCTTTCAGATTCAACCAATTTATTGCTACCAATATAGCAACAAACATTCCCCAAATCATTATAAAAGGCAAATACCCTTTTACTCCTATATGTAAATATAAAATCTTTTGGATCACCAAATAAATAATATAGGTGTTGACTATTCCATAGATCCCAAAAAATAAATAATACGATTTTTCATACTTAAAAGGATTTATCAAATAGATAATCGACCAAACCTGGAGCATTGCAATTGGGATAGCCGCTGCTAAAAAATATGCGAAAGAAAATGGTTCTGATATTATTGGAAGTAATCCCATAAAGTATAGAAAAAGAGTAAAGAAGCAAATAATATTGGATTTATTTTCTTTAGGTGTTTGAAATCTTAAATAAGACAAAGTAATGTTATCAATTACTTTCCTTTCTATTGAAATCTCCTTCTCTCAACACAAATTATCTATAATGAAGAATATACTTTATGAATTCTTCACAGGTTCCTTCTTCTCTTTTACTCTTCTCAGTACATCCAAAATACCGGCGACTATTTCTATATTTGTACTTGGTTTTCCCTCGAGGAGCTCCATTTCATTTTTACGAATCATTTTGAAAGTCCAATTTTGATTAGGAGAAGTTAGTACATGTAATCCCTCAATAGTCCATTTATTGTTTTCTCGATAAAAAATCATAAGCCGGTTGTTATTTATTCTATTTTGAAAAGATTGTTTCAAAATATTTACTAATTTTCCCACATCCTGATTTTCATTAATGGAGACTAGTTTTTCCTCATTTATTATTTCTCCATTTTTCACCCATTCACGATACTCCCTAGTAGGTATTATGATTTTGTTATTTGTTTTAGTTTGAATTTTGTTTCCTTCCACTCCCATCAGCATGCGTGGATAAATCACTTCATTCCAGGTAGTATCTGGAGTTCCATGAGTATAAAGAGTATAAGCATTATCTTCATTTCTCGAGCATTCGACCACATTTGTAGTACCAAAATAAAATAAGCTTTTACTTTCAGCATTTCTTAAAATCTCTACGACCATATTTGTTCTAGACATAATCCAGAGGGCATTGGCAAACCCTTCTTCTAGTTTAACTTCTCCATCTACGAAATCTAAAAGTTTAAGCTTATGGAGCTTTTTATAAGTTCTTTCCCATTCCTTTTCAACTTCCTGTTTAGTAAGGTATTGGAAAGGATCAGCAAAACCAATCAATGTTTTAGCATTCAATGTCTGCATCATCACGAAAATATCATTTAATGTAAATGTAGGAATCATCTACTTTTCCTCTTTTTCTTCCGTTTTTTTTCATTCAAATTTCTTTCACTCTTCTGTAAACCAAACTCAGGATACACTTTCTTTACTAAGTCCATGTTCTTTCTAATAAAGAAATACTTATGAATATTAACAGAGAAAAAAGCAGTCATGAGAGATAATAAAGAAATACAGATAATCAACAAAGTATATACAGCAGATTGCTCATGAAAAAATGATAAAATAATCTGTGCTAACATATATCCTAATCCACTTATAGCGATCCAACTAACAGGTATATTGTTTTTTTGTTGTAATTTATGATAGGTGCCGCTATAGAGTGCTTTCCAGTTCATCCAATTAATCCCTACCAATAAAGCAACAAATAAAATTACTCCAATAATAAAAGGAACTTTTCCTGTTGCCCCCATATGAAAATATAAAAACTTTTGAATAGCTAAAAAATATACATAAGTATTTACGACACCATAGATTCCAAAAAATAAATAATATGATTTTTCATATTTATAAGGGTCAATAAGATATATAATAGCCCATAATTGAATTATTGCTATCGGTACAATTGCTGCAATAAAAAATGATAACGAAAAAGGTTCACCTAATGTTGAATATATACCTATAAAATACATAAAAATAATAAAAAACGTAATAATATTATTTCTATTTTCTTTAGGTGTTTGAAATCTTAAGTATGACAATGTAACCTTGTCAATTTCTATATTATTCTTTTTTATTTGGAATCTCTCCTATCTATTTAAACCACGAAGATACCTCATTTATTAAACCAGTTGTTCCAATTTTAATTGCATCTCCGATTGAATCATTTTTACCATCATTATTTACGTCCATTGGTTTGATTTCACTTAATACTGTAGTCACAATTATACCGGCAAGTAGACCAGCTGCCGCTCCCGCTACTATACCTACAGGTCCACCAAAAACACCCGCAGCTGCTCCTGCTTTCGCACCAGCCAAAGCCGAAACAACCATAGATGCACCGGCAACTGCAACATCCCCAGTTACATTACCGGTAATTTGACTAGCTGATTCCTTATTTTGAACCCCATGTACTATGTCTCCACCAACTGTTGCGAAAACGCTGATGTATCCCAATTTATTATTAGCAAATTTGAATGTTTCCCTGACATTTGTCATAGGGTCTACTCTTTTATATAATTTTTTATAATTAATTGCATCTGCTCCTGAATAGGTTTTCTTATTTGCACCAAATAGATGTGGCTTCTTAATTTTTAACACAGGCTTTGTTACACCTTGTGCAGTTGTTCGAGATTTTAATTGAATACCGCCCCCCAGAGCAGCAATCCTTGCATCTTTTCCCGCTTCATAGCCAGCAGAAGCAAATCCAACCATATTGGCAGCAGCGTTGATTGGCTTTTGCTCCCAATCATTAATGTCCAAACCAACCGTCGTCATTATGCCTTCCCAAAGGTTCTTTTCTGGATTACTAGGTGAGGAAACTTCCACTTCATTTTCTTTCACTCGTGGGTCAGTAGCAAGCAAATTAATTTGATGTTGATTATAAAACTTCCCAATAGGGGTAGCATCCTGTACATAGTTCCAAGCTTCACTTGGAAACTGAATATCAGTTAGTCCTTCTGACATTAAGTACTCTATATCTGTTAACCACAATTCCATGTTTAAAATTGCAGCCTCGATTATAGCTAAAGCATTTGTTTGCGTACTATCAAACTCATGTAAATCGGTTACTGTATCATCTCGCTTTTTCCGAGCATTTGTTACTCCATCTTGAACACCACTATCATCTATATGTGGGAGAGCAACAATATCCGCTACTTGGTCCATAATAGCATTTGATTCCTCTGTCAAATTACTAGTGACTTGTGAAATCTCCGTGAGCCCCTCTTCCACTTCGCCCTCCAAAAAGCTTTCTCGAATAAATCCATTCGGATTAGATTCCAATGCAGAAAGCGCATCACCCATTTGCTTAAGCTTCCGATCAAACTCTTCTTTAAAAGTTAGAAAAAAATGTAGAAAAGGTAAATGAGCATCATTATAAAATGAACGAATGGCATCACCACCTTGACCCTTCAAGGAATCTTGGAGAGCAACAAGCCCATCAACCGCGGTTTGTATTGTTTGCATTTCCCCTTCTAAACGCGAAAGCATTTGTATATTCCTTTGTAACCCTTCATCAAACGGTCTAACATTTAATATTTTCATGAATACACCATCCTACAATTTTAATATATAATCACTAGACAATATATTTCGTAAATGTTACAAGAATGTTACTGGTGCCTGGCACCAGTAACATTCTTGTAACCATCACCTACTTAGAGTACGCCTAAGCTCATTTCGGCATAGGTTCGATTGGAGTTGGTTTTTTTGAATTGAACAAATACGGGGGTTTTTTGAGTCATGTTGTGCTCTTTCATATAATCGAAGAGTTCCCAATACTTCACTTGAGACTGTGCATCAAAGTCATCGATGATTCTTGTGCTTAATAGGTTATCGACGTAAAAGTAACTGCGGAAATTGACTTCCTCTTCTTTTGGAAGAGAAAATCGGCTTTCTGCGATTGGTAAGAATATTTCCGCTGTCATTACTTCTGCTGTTGGATCGCTTATGATGGTAAAGAATATTGGCCCTGTTGGATGAAAACCATGATCGGTTAAAATCGTATCGAAGTCTTTCAGCGCTATATCGATTTCCTCTGGTAAAAAGTTATAGAGTTTGGATGCAACATTTCTGTATGCAATTTGATGGTTTTCAACAATCATCACTCATCACCCTGTCCTTTTATTGGTACATACAAATCAATAATAAATTCACCATACACTTCTAGTAATACGCAATAATATGTATCTTCTACTTCTATTTGATTAGCTCGTGCATATGATTTCACTTTTTCATAAGCAGCATAAAAATCTATTTCTTGGTCTGCTTGGCGTAGTAATAACGCTCTATCCAATACTAATGATTCTTGAAATTTAAAATCCATCTCATCACTTAAAACTACAGGACTGCTTATTGGCAAATAGTATGTGAAACGTCCAAACTTCTCATCTGTTGGATTTGGATCAAAGGAAAATAAAACAGGACCGTTTTTGTAAACATCTTTATTGAGCGTAAATTCTTCTATCTCATAAATCCCGTTTTGCCAATTTTCTTTCTTCTGCTCCACCTCATACGTCAATACATTGTCAAACACTAATGAATACATTTTGATGCCCATTCTTTATCCACCCTTTCTTATAGAGATTCTCTTTTATGTAAATAACCGAGCTCATTAAAATTGAAGCTTTTGAATCGAAACTTACATTACAAAATAACAAGTTGCTCTGGTAGGATAAAAAGAATAACAAAAAATGTGAGAATTCCACCGACAATAAGGATACTGTTATTCAGATCATCAATTGCAGACCTACCAGCAATGTATTGAATAATAAAAACAATACCAAAGCCTCAGAAGTCATTGCTAGAAACCTAGAAGTAGTTTTAAAACAAACGTTATCCAAAATGCACTGTAAGTATTTCATCCTTATATGGGTAAATAGTGGAATCGGTGGCCATATAGTAATGCTTGCCAAAAATAAACCGGCAATTAGAGCAAAAGCTAAATTTCCAGGACTTTGTCTACCGGATTCTATATGTCCTCTAAGTACTTCAAAGTCTTCCTCCTGTAGTGTTCCAATCATTAAAAAGCATTTCACTACAATCTATTGCTTGTCATATAGATATCCACGTTCATTAAAATTAAAGCTTTTAAAACGATACTTACAATACAATATGACCAGTTGCTCTGGTAAAACAAAAAGCATGACAAAAAAGAGAGTAATTCCTATTACGATTACTACCATTGCATTTAAATCATTAACAGAAGAACTTCTAGCAATATATTGGATTATAAAAACAATTCCAAGCCCACCTATAATGGCCAAAGGCATGTATTTTTTGGTCTCCCATTTACTTCTCAACTCATCTTTTTTGGAGCCTTTTCTGTAATACCCTTTTCTCAACAAAATATAAAATCGAATAAATGTAACTATAAAAACCAGAAAACCTAATAATAATAAAATATAAGTAAAGTTTAGAAGAGAGTTAGGAGTTGCGGTCATTCCTTCATACTCTTTTCCAATAATAAATAATGCACTTATAAAAAATGTGAAGGAAAATAAGTTTTGTGACACTAATATAGTAACAAAACACTGCATTTTACTACTCTTTTTATATACAACAGGAACTGCATAAATTAAAGATAATATAACAAGTACAACTGTTATCCAAAAAAATGAATTCTCAGTATTTCGTCCTTATAAGGAAAAATAGTTGCATCGGCGGCTACAAAATACTCTAAAGCAAAGAGCAACGGCTGTAATATTATACATAGTATCAAAGCAAAACCTAAACTCCCTGGGCTCTGTCTCCCTGATTCAAGAGGACCTCTAAGTACTTCAAAATCTTCTTCCTTTAGTTTCCCAAGCATGGAAAGCACTCTCCACTTCAATTGAATTGCTGCTTGTTTAAATAAGCGCGCTCATTAAAATTAAAGCTTTTATATCGTTGTTTACAATATAAAATAACAAGCTGCTCTGGAAGTATGAAAAGCATGACAAAAAATGTGAGAATCCCCCCGACTATAAGAATCATCATATTCAAATCATCGATGGCCGAATTTCGAGCAATGTATTGAATAATAAAAACAATTCCAATACCTGCAATCGTTGCTGCAGGAATATATGAGGTAGTCTCAAATCGTCCTCGTATTTCTCCCTTTTTGGAGCCTTTTCTATAATGGCCTTTTTGCAACAGAATATAAAAACGAATAAAGGTAGCTAAAAACACCAGTAATCCTATAAATAAAATAATTAATGTGAAAATAAGAAGTGAATCCGGAGTAGCTATTAATCCATCGCCTTCTTTGCCAATTAAAAATAGCGCCATTATTAGAAATGGAATTGAGGACATATTTTGCGTTACGATAATCGATAGAAGATACTGCATTTTCTCACTTCGCTTATATACCGCAGGAATTGCATAAATCAAAGATAATACGATTAATACAACGGTTATCCAAAAATGTACTGTAAGTATTTCATCCTTATATGGGTAAATAGTGGAATCAGCAGCCATATAATATTCAAGCGCATATAGGAGTGCTTGCAAAAATATACCAATAATTAGAACAAAAGCTAGATTTCCCGGACTTTGTCTACCGGATTCTATCGGACCTCTTAATACTTCAAAGTTTTCTTCTTTTAGTTTCACTATAGTCACTTCTTTCTTTATTAGTGGAACCATCCTTTTACATGATCCATTACTGATTTGTCTTCTTTACCAAATTTAGTATTTAATGCAACATTAGCAAGTATACCTAGGCCCACACCTACTGCGGTTCCAACACCTGGAATTGGAATGGCAACGGTGAAAGCGGCAGTAAATGCCGTTTGGACGGCTCCTCCAACTGCAACATCAATCGTTGTATCTAAAGCTGCATGAGCATGTGCTTCTCCACCATCTAACCCTGAATCTACTGCAGTTGAATAATTACTGTAATAACTTAATCCTGCTCCGATTGGACCAAGTGCTTTTCCAGCCCCTTTAAGAGGTCCACTTGATACCATGCCTTTGACATCGACAAGATCAGTAAAAGCTTTTTCGGTTCCTTTAAGTGTTGCAGCTCCAACGGTTTTAGCCTTTTGAATATTAGTTGCTTGGTCATTCCAGTAAGCAAGTGAAGGATGTTTTTTCAATGCCTCATCACCAGTTCCTGACCAACCACTTTGTCCTGACTTCTTTGTTCCATATTTAAGTGTAACTGTATTATTTGCTGCAATTTCATAATGCTTTGGAGTCCATTTTTTATTTCCTTTAGGGACATTACGCATTAATTCTTTAAATGCTTTAGAATCTAAATCTACACCCAAATGTCTCATTGCTTTGCCTGTAGCATTGATTCTATACGAATACGTCCCAGTTTTTGGATTAAATACTCTTGAGGTGCTTAGTCCACCTTCTTTACCAGCTACATACATTCCAAATGCAGAGACACCACCTGTTATAGCAGTATTTGCTCTTTTAGCCATATCAACTACAGTTTTTAACTCTTTCACTTGGGGATTTGCTGAAGAAACATTTCCTGGCTCTTCCTCTTTGCCTTCCGCATCTACATTGTCTGTATCTCCAACACGACTCTCTAGCTCCGTTCGAAGTGGGTGACTTTGGGTGTATTCTCCCCATCGATCAGCCGGGAAGTCAATATCTGTCAAGCCGTCGTTCATCATTCCTTCTATATCAAGTAACCATAGTTCCATCATGAGCAAATCTGCTTCTACCTGCGTTAATGCATTTGTTTGAGTCGAATCAAATTCATTTAAATCCGTTACGGTATCATCTCGCTTTTTCCGAGCATTCGTTACGCCATCCTGCACACCACTATCATCCAAATGTGGCAGAGCAACAATATCCGCAACTTGATCCATGATAGTATTTGATTCATCAGTTAGATTACGAGTGACTTGGGAAATCTCCGTAAGTCCTTCCTCAACTTCACCTTCTAAAAAGCTTTGACGAATAAAACCATTTCTATCAGGCTCTAAAGCATCAAGTGCAGACTTCATCTGAGTGAGTGTAGTATCAAAATTAGTTTTAAATGTTGCAAAAAACTGTAGGAGAGGAACATGACAATCATTATAAAATGCTCTAATTGCATTTCCCCCTTCTCCCTTTAAAGAATCTTCTAAAGCGACGAGGCCTTCAATAGAAGACTTAATAGATTTCATCTCTGTATCAAGTCTAGTGAGTAGAGTAATATTTCGCTGCAAACCTTCATGAAATGGGTTTACATCTAATACTTTCATTGCATCACCTGCTTTGGTCCATCAATTGTACTTTGCATAGCAGTTGAAATAGTTTGATCGGTCTCATTCATAAATTCCACAGAACTAGTCGTCGTCTGAATATTGGTAGTTAAAATAGTTTGATATTTCGTTAATAGCTGTTCTAGTTTCGTGGAAAGCTCCGTTAATTTAGTAACAACATCTAGTGTATTTCCGGTAATAGGTGGCTCTGCCGTGGGTACCAGTGATTCCTTCGCAGTTGTCATTTCTGCTAATTGGGCTTCCACGTCTGCATACACAATTTTCACTTCTGTTGACATAAAAAATCCCTCCCTTCTTTATTTAGATGCCTTTTCCCTTGCTTCCTCGGCTAATAAATTCGCAATTATTTGCTCAATAGAAGCTATTTCTGCTAGGAGTGATGCTATCTTAGCAGCAATCGCACTAAACACAGCTGCAAACTGGGCTCCTGCTATCTCTAAATAAGAAGTATGGATTCCAGCTTCCCGAATTTCATCGAAACTAGTGGCAAGTGTCCCGTGCCAAGTAGTTGTAGTAAGCTCTGGTTCAAGACATTTATGTTCATTTTCATTGAACTGAGCCTGCTTATCTGATAGTGAGGACTGACATTCGTTCAGTCTTCTTATCTCTTCTTGTTTCTTGTGAAGAAGTGCATAATAATATCCTAACAAACCTGTTCCCCCCTCTCTCGGGCATTTATGAACGTATCGTTTTATTTGAAGTAGGTGTGTTAACCATTTTAGGAATAAACACCATAAATAACGTAACAAGACCAACTGCGATGATTGCTAACAAAATCAATGTCCTTGTTCTATTACCTGCTGGCTCCATATTAAGGGATGCGCTAGACTGCTCTTTTTCCCCTTTGCTTTCATTTGTAAAAAGCTTTAAATCAGAAGTTTTTGCTGAAACTGTACTTCTCTCACCTCTATTTGAAGTTTGAAATAAGTAGGAAGTGTCCTTACGATTTGGAAGCTTTCTTCTTCCATCAAAATAAATATTAAATTGCTTTTCAGGAATGGTATTTTTCATTTCTGTTTTTTTACGATCATGCAAATAATCAGTATTTTTTTTGAACTTCAATTTCTCATAAATAACAGGTTCTAATTCTTTAATAGATTTTTCTTCGTTTGCATGCGCTGTTGTCTGTGCTAATGACCAACTAATCATTAGCACACAAAACAATATAGTAACCTGTTTAAGACTCATAGGCTTCAGCTGCCTTAGGTGATTCCATTTTTTTATTTTTATTCATAAAATAAGAGACTGCTAGCATGACAACTGCAATTATTGCTGTTATTGCTGCTCCCGCTATAAAACTTGTTTCTGGCTCATATTTTATGGACATATAAACGGTAGATAAAACATCTGGAAGTTTAATGTCCGGTACTGCAAGAATTAGAAGTGGAATGATGTATAAACACATCAAAGCAACACTTGCTATCCATCCTGCAGACTGACCAAACTCAAGGGCTGCCCGAATAATTGAGGCGCCAGCCAACAACAAGAGTATCGTAAATATAGTCCACTCTACTGCTCGTTGATCGTTTAGAATATACATATTGATACTGTAAAGACTAATAATTAGTCCGACAAGTATAGAGAGTATTGCAGTTAATCCTAATCGAAGACCAATTGTTCCATCCTTCATTTGATACGTAAAGTAACCTATTAATAGACTGCTAATAAGCAAAATGATAAATAGAATAACAGGTGGAACTTTTTTTCCTTCTTCCGATAAAGTTGCTTCCCCTTTAACCTCCAACGGATTTACGAAATGATTGAACACAAATCCGTTCTCTTGGCCATCCACATACGTATTTGCAAGAAAGTCTTGAATATCCCCATCAAAATCAGACATAGCATCCACATTTGTTTCCCACTTGTTGCTGAATTCATCTGATGTATCTTTTATTCCATCTGCTTTTACATGTAAATCATTGGCGTAATTCACTAAACTATTTTGTTTCTGTGATAAAGCCTGAATCATCTCACTTAAGGAAAGAAGTTGATTGCTAACATTTTGTTGACCCGCTACTACTTCTCCTTCTGAAATTGTTGCTGCTGGTTCTGCTGTTCCCATCGTTGAAGGAGTTTGAATTTGCTGAAGAAGCAAACTAGCTTGCTGATCGATGGAATTTAAATCACTTACTAAGGAAGCGTGCTGTTGTTCCACTGTTTCTTTATAGCCCGTCATCATAGCAGCAAAAGTAGTACTTAAATCAGTCATACCGAGCTGAGTTTCTGGAATTCCATCACTAACAGAAGTCCAACTTTCCAGCTCTATTTCATTCATATCTACCACATTTTTTAGTAATGCTGTTAATATTTCATCCTTTAATAGTGCGTCTTTATTTGTACTTGCCCCACCCTCATTAAGCGTAAACTCAAACTGTTCCAAGGTAGCATAATAGGAAAGCAACGAATTCAAATCTATATTTGCCGCACCTTTTGTAAATAATTCTTCCAATCTAGTTTGCTGTTCAACGGACAATCCATCATGCTTTAGAAGAGACTCTTCCTTTTGTTTAATAACTGCTCCAATTTTTGCAGTATCTGCAGGATAAGAATTTAATATTTGTTGAACCGATTCATATTCTCTGTATATAGAATTGTAGCTTTCGAGCAAGCTAGCGTAATCACCTGAAGCTTTAACATAATCTGCTGCCCCTGCTTGCTTTGCATTCGTCCAGACTGTTTCCTTCTCGGAAATAACTGTTTGAACAGATGTTAATTCACCTTGAAGTTTCTCCAGTTCACCTAGCAAAGAAGAGGTTTGATCTGTTTCAGCTACTTTCGCTTTTAAGGAAGTGAGTGCTAATAATATTTCATTTACCTTCGCACGTTCCTCTTCCATATTCGGGAGGACAGTATCCGTAATTACAGCAGCTTTACGAGCCATATCCTCCTGAATCGTTGTTAGTAGCTGTGGATTAGCACCTATGCTCTCAATACCTAGTACACCAGTTCCACTTTTGCCTGCAGCAATACCTTTTTCTAGATTGCTTAATATTGTATTGTTATATCGATCAATCGCTGTCCCTTGAACTACTAAGAGGTCTGCAAGCTGTCGATCAACCTCGCTTTTACGAAATTCGGATAAGGCATTAAACTTTGCTTTATTCTCATCAATAATGCCATTTACTTTTACTATTTCTTCATTCAATCTTTCATTGCTGTCTTCTAATTGTTGTACTGATTTATTAAATTGCTCTGTTTGGGCTGCTGCTGCAGCATGAATTTTTGCCAAGCTATCGTTTTGAACTTGTTGCAGAATTTCCTTTTGAGTATCTTGAAATTGTTTATATTGTTGAACATATGTGATAAAACCATTCATCTGCTGGCCAAAAGTATCTGCATTTTGAATACGGGAATTATACCCATTATTTGCAGAACTTATTTGGGAAAGTAATCCTTGCATTTGCTCTTTTTGTCTTTTCATTTCTTCAGCCAATGTTTCGGACTCAGGTTTATAATAGTCCGCCATTGCAGTTAAAAATTCTGTTTCCTTCCCTAAAATATTCTTGAATCCCTTTCTTATGTGGTTCATTTCCTGTGCAACATAACTCCAATAAAGTGTCGAGATTTTTTCGTTCACTCTATTAGTAGCCGATTCAATTTCATAAAGAACTTTTTCTTTGCGAACGCCCGTTTTCTGTCGTTGCACTTGATAAGAGAATTCCGCTTTCTTCGGGTTTTGCTGATCATAAGACATAATATTTTCAGAGAAATTAGAAGGAATGTATACAATTGCTTCATACTGATTGGACTTCAAGCCATTTTCAGCCGCTCCACGTCCCATCACTTTCCAATTATACGAAGAACCATCTGCCAAAATGGAAACGACTTCTTCTCCCATGTCAACATTTTCATTATCTTTAGAGAGACCCTGGTCTTCATTTACAATTGCAATCACTCGCTTATTGGGGGTATTTAAATCTAAAATATTTACACCCATTAGTTGAAAAAATAGGATGGGAACAGCTAAGATTAGCAATATTCCCGCAATCATTTTCCACATTTTACTTTTATCCGTCGTCTTCATTGAACGATCTTCCTCTCAATCTTGCATAACGGGGTAAGAACTTTTGTAGAATTCCCGTTTATAATATAATGGGCAAATCCTAGCGGAAGTTCCGCTTCTTTTCGTTCGTATGCCAATGTATATAATGTCTGTTCTGATTTCTTCATAAATAGGAGTGCTTGTCGGACTAGCTTCAACTCATTTGTAAATGCATCATATCCTTTCGTGATTTCAGCGTTATTACCAGAAACAATGATATTAAAGCCTAAATGAGAATATTTTTTCATCAGCTTGGAGAGTCGATCTTGTATCCCGGCATCTGCAACCTGTAAAAATCTTGTGTACCCATCGATAATGAAATAAGAAAGTACTAATTTTGGAGCTCCGTTTCCTTGCTGCAAGCTTTCTAAATAGTCTTTTTCGACATCCATGTAATACTGCTCGATATGTGTGATCCAGTTAACAAGCGCTTCTTTCGTTTCTAAATAATTTACTTTGGATTCCTCTGAAAACATGGATAATCCACGATCAAAACTATCAAATATCGTAATAAAGCCTGTTTCCTGCTCTTCTAAGTTTTGAATTATCCATTTCAATGCATTTGTTTTTCCTCTTTGAACTTGCCCGACAAGAAGGCAATGACGATTTTTATGGAAATTAATGGTCACTGGACGAACTGTTTCCTCATTTAAACCAATTGGAACGATTCCATTTTCTTTTTTGTCATCTAAATAAACAGGGAAGCTGATCGTTGTTAATTCGAATGGTAGCATTGGTATTCGTTTTGGAAGTTCATACTCGCTATATTTAGCTAATGAAGTTTGAACTTTTGATTTAATCGATTCCAATACGTCAAAATCATCTAAACCACTGGCAGGTAAGAATATTTGTGCAAATTTAACTTCCTCTTTTTTAATAATTGCTCTTCCAGGGAAAGGCTCCAAATCAAATGGAACTCGACCTACAATTCCATATGCTTCACTCGTATCAAATAAATAATGAATGATTTTTGTTTTTAAATTATTCATTAGTGACTGTCTTACAGATTGCACCCTCGTTGCGGTGATCAACAAATAGATTCCAAGGGACTGGCCGTCGCGTGCGAATTGAATTAATTGCGCTTCCAATTCTTCCATTTCTTCGCGGATAATATCATAATTATCTACTGCAATATAAATAAGAGGTAATGGCTGTGCAGTTAGTCTATTGTACATATTGATATTGCTAACTTCTGCTTGTTGAAATGCTATTTTTCTTTCGGAAATTTCTTTGTTCATTAATTTAACTAGCTTTTCTCGTTTTAACTCTTCGTCAATTGTTAAATAATCTGCTGAATGTGGGAGCTGTCGAAGTGGGAGCAACGAACCATTCCCATAATCTAATAGATAAAAATGCGCTTCACTTGGAGATAATTTATCACTAATCCCTAATAGCATCGTTAATAAGGTGTACGACTTTCCATATCCAGAAGAACCGAAAACACCTACATTTCCATCCCTTTTCCAGTCATAATCAATCGGCGTTTGACTCTGTTTCTCTGGTTCATCCATCATTCCTATTGGAAAGGCATGCTTTGCAGCAGAATCTTTTGGACTTTCTATTCTTAATGCGAGTGGAGGCAACCAAGGGCTAGCCAGCTTTTTAATGGATAAATCTTTTTGAATTTGTGCAATCTTTGTAGTGACTGCTTCCATTTCCGTTAGAATGCTCTTTTTCTTACTAATATTTGTTTCAATATCGGAAAGTGGATATAAACCTAGATCTGTAACTATCGCTACATCATCTTCTCCTTCAAGCGTTTCTTCCATATAAGGTGCACCACTCCAAGCAGATTGGAACAATTCATAAACTTCGTTATTCCCTACCTGTAAATAGCCTCTACCCGTAACCGTGATCGTAGCAGCGTCCCCATTTTTTAATATTTCTTTACTATCGGATGCATCCTGCACTTTCAATGCAACACGAAAACGCGCATTACTCCAAATTTGTTCATCAATGATTCCACCAGGCTTTTGTGTTGCCAAAATCAGATGAACACCTAGACTTCGACCGATACGGGCTGTACTCACTAATTCACGAATGAATTCAGGTTCCTCGCTTTTTAACTCAGCAAATTCATCCGAAATTAAGAACAGATGCGGCAAAGGCTCATTCGCCATTCCTTCTTTAAAAAGTGTCGTGTAATCATCAATATGTGCGACACTGAACTGATCGAACAGACGCTGTCTACGCTTCAGTTCACTATTAATAGAAGCAAGTGCACGCATACTAAAGTTCTTACTACCTTCAATATTTGTAATCGTACCTAAAAGATGAGGTATATTTTTAAACGGTTGTGCCATACCCCCACCTTTATAGTCAATCAGTAGAAATGCTACTTCATGCGGATGAAAATGAACCGCCAGCGATAAAATATATGTCTGAAGAAATTCACTTTTCCCCGATCCAGTCGTACCAGCAAGTAAACCATGAGGTCCATGCGCTTTTTCATGAAGATTCAATTGAACGAGTTCTTTTTTCCCTTTGAAACCGATTGGGACAGCAAGAGACTTGGCTGATTCATTGATCCTCCAATTACGGCTTATCGGTACATCCTCTACATCCTTCACTCCGAACATTTCCAAAAAGCTTACTGAGTTTGGGATAGAGTTTTTCATACCTATTTGATGATTAAGCGTTTTTAGGGTACGAGCAAAACGTTCATTCGTCTCTTGTTCGAACTGATCCAAATGGAATTGTTTTTCTAGTGCCTTTCCAGCATCGATTAAGATATCACCTTCTCGTTCGTTTACGTAACGGACTAGTGTATGAACATTTTCGGTCATTCTTTCTTGTGCTGTTTCGGCAAAAATGACGGATATTCCAAGGTCTTTAGTGTTTTTTCGTTCTAAATATTCGAGTATGACATGCTCTGCTAGCAAGGTATAATCAGAAACGATGAAAATGAGATGGGGAGCAAATTTTATTTTCCCTTTCATTTCATCGGCATCACGCTCCCGAATTATTTCATATAGCGACGACAGCAACTGGTCGCGAGTCTCCTCGTTATGAATCAAACCCTTTGCATGCATATAAGGTAGTGTAAAATGTGGCAACCACTTCATCCACTCAATATCTTTGTATTCTTTATGGTTAAAAACGTAAATGAATCTTACATCATGGTAACTATGCGCAAAAGCAAGCTGGCCAATGATTTGCTGTAGCTCGCGCTTAATAACTGATTCTTTCCCAATCAAACCTAGTATTCCTTCTGATAAGCGTGTAGTCATCGGCGCATTTGGAAGTTCTTTATATACTTTTTCCATTCGTTGCGCTTGTTCGAGAAGATCATCTACTTCTCTATTCGCAATATCACCGGATGATAGGGTAATTTCATAGCTCGCAGGAACTTCACCAGTACCAAGTCTAAATTCCAAAAAGTCATGACTATCCAACGTTCTTTCCCAGATCCGACTAGACAACTGCTTCGTCCTTTGTTTCATTTCTTCAAAAGAAGGGAAATGATACTCTAATACAAACTTTTGTTTTTCAGAAAGCTCATAAAGCTCTTGGCGCATATTATTTAAGTAAGCAGTGTATACTCGGCGCCTCTTCTCCCCATTTAACTTTCGTTTTTTTCGATCTTTAAAGTATTGAACAGTAGATGTTATTAAAACTAATACGAACAAAGTGACAGAAATAATAATATAGGTTCCCCTTGGAATAAAAATTGCTACAACACCCATTACAATTAACATAACGAGTGGTAGAGCAATGATTAACCAAAGACTTCGACCATTATCATCGCTTTCTTGCGTTGGGAAGGATAAGGAGACCTTCTCTTTAGGTACATCATAAATCATCCGAGGTGTCCTTCTATACTCCGGATATATATTGAGTATCTCCGATTTTGGCACTTCTATCTCGGGAAGAATAGTTTCATATTTTACGGAAGAAACGACTTCCAGCATATCCTTTTCTACTAGCTTCATTTCCATGAACGCCCACTGTAGGACGTCACCTTTTTGCAAAACATGATTAGATTCGCAACGTCTACCGTTTACATATAAAGGACAATTAAATTCTTTTTTAATGATCCAGCCGGCTTCTATTTTATTTAGTGAAAAATGTCCAAACTCCACTTCTGGAAACTGCACTTCTTTTCTTTGGAAAGTTGCATTCTCTAGCTTACAATTAAAGGATATTTCATTTTCATAATCGATAAAGTATGTCTTAGATGTAAGAGGTGTGTAGGATATATATAAACGAAGAACACGCTCTCGTTGTTCTATAGTGATGCTTTTTGCTTCACTAATCTCTCCTAGACTGTTATTGCTATCATGGACATAATACTTGTTTTCATTTTTCTCCACTGTTATTGGCCCATAAGTAAAAGGGTAGGACAGTATGGTAAGATCATGCTCAATACCAGGTCCGATTGTGAGTGAAGTTAAATCATTTTCCTCCCAATTTAACCGTTGATAGTCATCCCCGTAAAAAGCCCATAGCTGCAACATTTGACACACCTTCTTTCAAACCGTTGTTATTTTTCACTTAGTTATCGGATTCCTCTTCTTCTTCCATCAGTTTTTCATATTCTTCTACTTCTCTATCTATTTCTTCTACAAGTGTTTGAATTTCTTCTCCCGTAAGACCTTGATCTGCTTTGATTTCTTCACGTCTTTTCAATAATCCATAAGTAATTAACTCTCCATCTTCCATGGCGCGTGCTAAATCTACTGCATTTTCAGCCTCTCCACGACCTATATAAATCCAATATTGCAAATAATCCGCATCTGTTTGAAGTGTTATATTAGAAAGCACATTCTCTTTTTGTTCCTCGTCTAAGCGCTCATTTGTAACGGATGAATAGGCAAGTTCATAAAGAACAACATACGGCATGGACTTGACACTATAAGGGCTGAGTTCGGTTACAACTTGACTGTAATTTTGCCCTAAAAAATATTCATGACCAAGCGTATATGCTTCATTTTTAGGTTTTTCATGAATGAAATAAATAATCGTAAATACGATTGCAGGAAGTAATAAAACACCAAAGCAAATAGATAGACCCTTTGTAATTTTCCACTTTTTACGTGGCAGTCTGATATTCTCTCTTTCTCTAAATTCAAGCTGTTCAAGCTGTTCACTAATGTAATTTAGTAACGACTGGCTATCTTGCATCGACATGATCGTTGAACCGATTTCTTTTAACTCGAGAATCTCTGAATATTTTAAGTACTCTTCAAATGTGAAGGATCCATCAATTGCAGCAGCTGCAACTGCTTTCGTCTCTAACCAAACCCGTTCTTCATTTTTTTCAAATGGGGGAAGGCTACCTTGCACTCCATAATAAATGAAGAGAGGTTCCATCCCTCGGCTATATACAGTATTTTCTGGGCAGACAATGAGATTGAGGCGTGGATATGGGTGGGAATGAACCTTCTCAACTAACTGATAGGCGAACATCCATCTAGATTTTTCATCTTCCATATGGATTTCATTAAATCGTTTAAAGGTACTAGGAATTTCTGCTTGAATGATTAATTCATCATCTGTAATGACAATGTCTTTCGTGATTTTTGGATTAACTTCTTTCAGAAATATAATCTCAGAAGTCCTTTTAAAACCAACTCGTTCCTTTTGGAATACAAAAGTAGTTTTATTTTCTTCTTGATTGATTTCTGCTCCGATCCTATTTTTCAAATATGTATGTATGTTAGTCGCCATTTATATTGCTCCTTCAAATGATTTCAATACGATCACCAGTCGTAATCCCACATGCTTCCATCGTCAGGTGCCCTGGGAAGATTTTATCCTTATTAACTACTCGAACCCAATGGCCTTCACGCGGAATACTGGAAATTGAATTAGCTTGCCATGCGATATCAATCATTTTTTTCATCGTATAATAATTGGAAAGCCTCAAATCGATTACATTACTCTCATAATTCGAAAGATCAACAGTAATCTCTATATACATAATTCGTACCTCCCTTAAAAAGCGACACTAATTTATTTAACTTACTGGCTCTTGTGTTTTGTACGTACAGTTGGATGGTGGAGTGAAATGAAAGTAGGAACAATCTTTATTCTTAAGGAAAAAGCGTCTTCCAATGAGGAACACGCTCTTTATTTATCCCAACTAAAACGGAACAACTTAACCGCGAATTTGTCCTGCAATTTGTTGGTCTGCGTCTTGTAGCGCTTGACCTGCACGGCTTAATTGGACACCAACCTCACTTAAAAGCTCACGCATTTCATTAAAATGAGGTTTTAATCTTTCATATTGCTCAGCAAAGGCTGCACTAGAAGCACCTTCCCAAATTGATTGAAGCTCTCCGATCATTCCATCTAGACGGCCAATTTGAGAAGCAACCTCACTTGATTCATGGTTGTAACGTCCAGCCATAGCATCAAGCTCAGCAGGTGTTACGCGAATAATTCCTGACATTCCATACATCTCCCTTGTTTTAAAATTTAATAAAATTTATAAAATAACTGTCTTCCAAAGCAATCCTCCGTTCTTTGATGATTGAACAGAAAAATCGCCTTATACTAACAGATATTCCTAACTTAGTGTTTTCAACATCTCTGAACTTGTAGGAGTTAATTTCAACTATTTCTGAAGAACTTAACCTAGAATGTTGAGAAACATTGCATTACTTTTCAACTACCAACTTTCGGCTTACATCCCAATACTTTCATCCCCCATAAAATTAGGGGATAAACCTAAATTGAAAAATAAATATATTATTCTTGTAATAGTTGTAATGGGAATTATTAGAAAATAAATTTCCTTACTTTTCCTTAATATAATAAATAACACTCTATTTTCCCTCCGTCAAAGAAATCAAAACAGTCTTATTTTTCCGAATAGAACTATCATCATATAGACTATTGTCCCTAAATTAAAATATTTGAATTTATCTATTAAATATTTTTCTAAACCGTCTTTCATTTCTCGTGAAATATCAAATATATATAATTAATTGTTGTTTTCATTACTTTTGATTCATTTTATAAACTTTCACACCCAATAAATACCTCAACATAAAGATACTTGGAACTGTAATTTTTTATAAAAAAAGAAATATTACAGGTGCCAGGCACTTGTAATAATTCAGAATATTACGTTAAAATAGGTATTTTATATTGGAATTAATCTTCTTAAAAAGTTATCAATTCGATAGTTAATACATCTCCAATTTATTATTTTTTAGGTAATAGTAATCAAAAAAGCATCATTGATAATAATCCAAATTACATGCTATACTTCATTTGTAAAGGAGTGGAAATTTTGAGAAAATACAGTGGATTAATGAAGTACAAGTTTTATTTAGTTTTTCAAGGCGGAAAAGAATTAGCCTTTGAAACAAATACAGATATTCGAACTGCAAAAAGAGAATTTATCAATGGAAGTATATTTGTTAGTACAGAAAATAATTACACTATCAATATTTCCCAGTTAACAAGCTTAAAAGTAAAAATTCAGCATTAATAAATAGTTATTATTTACAGCAAAAGAAAACGCATTTCATTCTCTTACAGAATGAAATGCGTTTTTATTTCTTCCTATTCATCTTATGCTTCACTTCTCAATGCATTTTTCAGCACTTTCCCGCTGGCGTTTCTAGGTAGACTTTCAATCATTACTACCTCTGCAGGTAGTTTATATTTTGCTAGTTGTTTTGAAGTAAATGATATGACGTCTTCTTCTGTTAATGATTGACCTTCTTTAATTACAACGAAAGCTTTTGGTACTTCACCGTAAACCTTATGGGGTACGCCTACTACTGCGGCCTCTAGAACCTCTGGAATTTGATATAAGACTTCTTCCACTTCTACAGGATAGACATTCTCCCCTCCTCGAATGATCATGTCTTTTTTACGATCTACAATATATAATAAGCCGTCCTCATCAAATCTACCTAAGTCCCCACTATATAACCATCCATTTTGAATCGCTTGTCTGGTTGCCTCTTCATTTTTCAAATAGCCTTTCATTACTTGTGGACCTTTTACCACAATTTCTCCTACTTGGCCGATCGGAAGAGGATGGCCAAATTCATCCACCACTTGAAGCTCTGTCTGAGGTAAAGCTTCTCCAACAGATCCAACCTTTTCAAGCGCATAGTGATCTCTCAATGTTGACGCTGCCGGTGAGTTTTCTGTTTGTCCGTATAGATTTTGCACCTTCACATTAGGATATAACGACTTCACTTTTCGAACTAACTCATATGGCATAGGGGCTGCTCCATATGTAAAGAGTCGTAAATGAGGAAGCTTAAGTTCAGACATTTTAGGAGTATTCAATAAAATCATATACATTGCTGGTACCCCAAAGAAAATAGTTATATCTTCTTTTTCCATCGTATTGAGCGCTTTATCAGGTGAGAAAGCTTCTTCAATTACAATAGTCCCTCCTGCATATATTGCAGGAATACAGAAAACATGACTAGCGGCACAATGGAATAAAGGAGTGACAATTTGTACACGATCGCTTTCCGCATACCCCACTGCTTCCCCCCAAATCTCTGCCGTCGCTTTAACGTTTGCAGCTGTCAACATAACCCCTTTTGGCTTTCCGGTTGTTCCGGAAGTATAAAAAATAACTGTCGTATCCTCTGGTTGAATAGGCGTCTCGGTGAATTGAATCGATTCATCTTCTAAAACTACTACTAAACTATTATCTTCTCCCACTCGCAAATAATCTTCAAACTGATCAAACGTATCTTTAATTTCCTCTAATACAGAATTAAAACCAACATCATAAATAAGTGCCTTCGCCTCGGAATGCTTAAAAATATATTCCACCTCGGGAGCGGTTAGCTTCGTATTCACTGGCAACACGGTGAATCCCCCAAGCTGGCAAGCATAATAACAAGTTAAAAAGTAATCGGAGTTATTTAAGTACACAGCAATAATGTCCTCTTTTTTGTATCCCTTTTCTTGAAAATACCCTGCTAAACGCTTCGCTTGTTCAAAAAACTTTGCATAACTCGTTTCTCTTCCTTCAAACTTCGTAATAACTTTTTCAGGCTGATTTACAGCATGCATTGCCAACTTTTCAGAAACAAACATATCCCAAACCCCTTTGTCGTGTAATATGAACAGTTTTATATTATCTGAAAATTTAATCATTTAAAGCTATTATACTTCCAACTTTGCAAAAATAAAAGTATTGAGAGGAAGCTGTTTGTTACAGTGGTGTTTGAGGTGGCGGGGACCACTAACACAACTGGACAAATAAAAAAAATCAAA
>NZ_JBAWSY010000002.1:28125-37053 GCF_037104765.1 Psychrobacillus mangrovi
TTTTTTTTTGTTTTGTTTTTTTTTTTTTTTGTTTTTAGGGTGGCCTCAACACACCACCACCACTGTAACAATTCATAAAAGAGAACAAAAAATACCCCCAAGATAATTTAGACTATCTTGAGGGGCAAGTTCTTATTCTTAGGATATTCTGTTATTTACTATTTTTTCTTTTTATCTTTCTTCTCTTTTAATGTAGGTTTCTTGTTTAATACGTCTTCTTTTAATTCATATACAGCCACTGTACCTGATACTTCATGAGTAGCAGCTAGAAGAGCGTGTCCAGTTGGGCTATTTTCGGCTGATATAAAGCGAAGTCCCTCTGGTGAAACATCCCCTTTAATATCCTCGCTGTAATCTCTGCTTGAAATAAGACGGACAAATTCTGGTTCAAACGGGACTGTTAAGTCATACACCATGATTCCGCTCACGCGTTCCAACGCGATAAAGGCATACTTCTTCCCATTTACCATACCGCTTACTACTGTCTCCGGCTCTGGACCTTTTGCTGAACTACGTTTATCGTATGCAATTTCTTCATTATCGGTATTAAAAACTTCCGGCATTGCTTCTGCGGTAATTTTTTCAAATTCATTTCCACTATCATATACAAGTTCCATTGATTCAGCATCGAAAATGGAGAAACTACGACCGCCGTATGAATATAAAGCTTCATATGTTCCATCTGCTGCCAGCCCATTTTCAATCGTTACCTTTGTTTTCTTCATGTCATTTAAAAGACCATCTGCTACCATTTTATCTAATTCTTCTTGCGTAAAGCCTGCATAGTTTTCTGCTTTTAATTTAATTTTATCTGCAATGTCACCAATTTCAGCTTCCTCGGAGTATGCTTCGTAATCTCGTGAATCTCCTTCATTCGGAGTTAAAATATATGTTTTGCCTCCTGAAGTAAAAGTATCGATAGCATCAGGCATATATAAACCTAGCAGTGGTAGTCGCTCAATGTTAGTTTTGTCATCACGTTTACCATCAAGTTCATTTCCAACAATGGAATGGTCTTTCACTCCAAGACCTTTCACGTGTAGAATCTTTTCTGCAGTTAAATCTACAGTCGCAATTGCATTATTCTCTTGCATAGAAATATAAGCAAATTTACTATCTTCCGATACCGTCACATATTCTGGCTCTAACTGTTGAAGAGTAGTTCCTTTAGAACTTACACGCACCTTGTCATCTAGTAGTACACCTTGGAAAGACAACGTATTCGCCTTAAATTTATCTGGTGTCACCGTCACATCAATTATAGAAACTGTTCCTTCTGGATCCACTTTATAATCAGTACTTGGCTCTCCTTCATTCGCAACAATCGCTTTCGATCCATCTGGTGTGAAAGTGACCATGTCAGGTAAGGAGCCAACCTGCACTTTATTTAAATATTTTCCCGCTTTGGTAATAAAAACGATATACCCTTTATCGGTTTTCGGATTAGCCACCGCAGAAATTGCAACCAAATCTTTAGTAGGGTGTGCTGCAATACTTGTAATATCATCTACATTTTCAATTCCAAAATCCTTTAAAAGAATGCGTTTTTCTAATTTTAACTCTGTAAATTTATCAGACTTAAGTGATTTAAAAGAAAGAATGTCGATGCCTGATTTTGCTCCATTGGTTACGAAAGCCTTTTTCAAGGATTCATCATAAGCTAATATTTCCGTACCACCAATTCCCGATTTACTGTCGTATTGCCCAATCTGGGAAATCTTTAAATTATCAGATCGATACTCCACAAAAGAACTTTGCTCTTTCGCAATAACATTATAAGGTAGACTTCCCGCAAATAAAATACTTGCCGCAGTAACTCCAGTAATTAACTTAGTTTTAATATTCAACTTTCATTCCCCCTAAAAAATTTTCTCTTAGAGATTCAGTGTAACCACATACTATTAATCTATCGTTAATAATTTGTATTGTTTCTGTATAGAAAACAGCTGCTATTGTTACAAATGTGTTACTGGTGCCAGGCACCCGAAATGAACTTGTAACAAACCATAGCAAGAAGGCTGGCACTGTCCCTGAAAACAAAAAAACACACTTTCATCAAAGGTTTCTCTCTTTGACTAAAGTGTGCTATTGTTCTCTATTTTTTTTGAATGCCAGAAAAATAAACATCCACTAAAACTTTTGCAATGTCAGCAGGGCTACTACTTCCAGTTAGTATTTCATTGAGTGTTAACCTTTCAATAGATCCAACAAGGCTTTCTGCGACTAGGTTCATTGGATAATCTTCAGAAAAATACCCCAACTTTTTTTCTGTTTCTAAGTTTTCTGTTATCTGTTCTACCATGTTCTTCTTCATTTCTCTAGCTGATTCAGCTTCATAAAACCCAATTTGGGTTAATAAAGGATTTTCCAAGAAAAAGGTAAATATATTAGTTAAACCGGATTGTATTTCTTTTTTTAATGATTTCTCTTCTATATATTCCTCTAAAAGGCTTTCTGATGTTAAATTAATTAGCTGTTTTTGGAAAATTTTTGTTATTTCCTGAAAAATAACTTCTTTACTTTTAAAGTACAAATAAAAAGTAGGCTGAGTGACATTAGCTTTTTTTACAATTTCACTTATTTTCGTAGCATGATAACCATACTCAGCAAACTGCTCAATTGCTATGTCTAGGAGCAAGCGTTTAGTCACTTCCCCATCAGAATCTACTTTTCTACCTCTTGCCATACAAAAAACACCTCAATTTACATATCTTTTCTTATACCCAATCCTTTAAGTATATAAGAATCTAATTAAACAGTAAATTCTTTTAATATAATAATTTCCAAAATTATATTAAGTTATTGTTACTGGTGCCAGGCACCTGCAACAATTTTGTAACAATTCTATCTCAATCTATGGTCAAAGCTCTGGCAGTTTGTTGCCAGAGCTTTTTCATCGGTACATTATTTATTCTTATCTGGTCGTTCATTCGTTGGAGGTAGATCATCATAAGGATACAAATCATCGGTAGAAGGGAGATTATACCCCGTATCGCCAGGCCCCACTCCGCTGTTTGAATTTCCAACCCCATTATCGCTTACTGGATTGACTTCATCTACATGTGGTCTTGTTCCTTGTAGACTCTTTTCAGCTTGTGTACGACCTTTGAAATTCTCCTTGAATGATTCTTTCATTGATTCTTTTTGAACTTTATAATTTTCCTTCGTTACTTCCGCATTTTCTAGGCTTCTTTCCATTTTACTTAAGTAACGAGATGCATGCTCTCGTCCTCCAAGGCCAAATGCCAAGCCAAATGCCAACGCAACGCCACCTAATATTAAGATAAACGCTGAGTTAATAATAGAAGCAGCAATACCTAGTTGGTCTAAAGCCATAAAGAATGCAAAGGCTAAAATTGCATATTTTGCAACATAACGTAAGAAATGCGGTGTGCCTGATGCATGTTTCATTAAACTACCAACTAGCTTTTCAACGAGGTTCGCCAACCAAAATCCTACTGCTAAAATGATAATAGCAGCGATAACGGATGGTAAATAAGCAAATATACCAGTAGCTAAAACAACCATGAATTCTAGCTCTAATAATTGGAGTGCTTCCACAACAAACAATAAAATAATTACTACTTGAACGACTGTTCCAAGCAATGTTGCAAATGAAGGAGCAGCTCCTGATGTTGATGTGAATCCCATTTTACCAAAAATTGAATTTACACCGAGTTTTTCAAGTAATGAAACGACAATATCCTTCACCCATCTTGCTGCTACAATCCCTACTAAAACTAGCAATATAGCAATCGCAATTTTAGGAAGCATTGCCAATACATCATTTAACATAGCAATGGCCGGTGCAGAAATTCCTTCTATATCTAAAATATCCAATGCAGAAATAGTAACAGGAATCATAATTAATACAAATGCAATAATTCCTACAACTTTTGAAACGCTTGTACCTTCAAAAAATGATGAAATCTTTAATTTATCTGCTAATCGATCTGCTCCTGCAGATTGCAAAAACTTCTCTAGTAAATTACGAACTAGTTTCGCTACAAACCAACCAATCACAAAAACGATAGCAGCAGATATCAACTTAGGAATAAAGTTAAAGAAACTAGCAACCATTCCTTCAAAAGGTCCGCTCAATCCATCTATTCCAAGAGCACTTAATACAGCTGGAATAAATAACAAGAAAATAAGATAGTACGTAACATTCGCTGCCGTATCCGTCCACTTTGCTTGATCCTCTTCTTTAGCTTTTACGCCTGTCTTTTCAACATACTTATTTAAGTTAAGCTTGTTTCCAGCAGCTTGAATAACTTTTTTCACGACTGTAGCTAAAACCCAAGCAAATAATAAAATCAACCCAGCCTTCAAAACATTTAAGAAAGCAGCCGTTAAACCTGAATACATCGACACAAAAGGTGTTGCGATAGAATTCAGATTCAAAATATTAAAGAATAAAACAAATGCTAACAATAAAACAATGATAAAAACTACTTTACTAATTACCTTTTCAACTGTCCACTTGGATTTTGTATTACCAAGCCTTTCATTGACATGAAGTTTTCGTAATAATTTATATGTCACATTTTCTAAAAATTTAGCTACGAAAAAACCAATAAGTAGAACCAACAAAGCTAATAAAAGCTCAGGTAAAAATGAAAGAGTACTTCTCCAATAAAAATCATCAAATCTCATATATTAGTCATCTCCTTTTTAATACTTCATTCATACTTCAGCACAATATTTAGCTACCCTTGTAAATTACTGTTTAAACTTCAGAAAAAGAGCTGAGCATAAAGTTTCAATTAAAAAGGAGTGTTAAGTTTAGAAAGAGTTGAATAACGTTATCCCTTAAATCAAAGAGAAAATCTTATAAAGCTTTTCAGCCTTTATTTTGTATTTAGGAAACAAGATGGCAAAAGGAGTTAGCCTTGGTCTAAACAGAATGTAACTAGCAAAGACATAAGCCAACAACGAAGAACCAACCGAATAGTGAAGAGAATTTATTAAAAGATTACTTGCACATATGCTAGTAAATATGGTGTAGAAATAATAAAAAATCAAGTCTCTTTTTTTGGAGAGACTTGATTTTTTATTGCCTATTATTAATACTATCTATAGCCTGTTTTACGCTACCGTATGTATGAAAGGAAGTAAAGTCTATACCTCCATGCACAACAGCCATTGATATTTGAGGACGCATTCCAGTTATCATTAAATGAATTCCTAGCAATTCTAAAACATTATGAATAACAAAAATATTTTGCGCAACTTCCTTATCAATAGTAAGAATTCCTGAAAAATCGATAATCAAATGCTCTATTTCCAAACTTGGAATGGTAGGCACAACATTGTTTAACAAATGCTGTACTCTTGGATAATCTAACACTCCGATTAAAGGTAGTACGGCGATTCCTTTTTGAATGGGTACTATTGGTGCAGATAATTCATTTATTTCTCGTTGACGCTCATACATTAATTCATCGCGGTATGTTTCATAAGCAAAAAGAGTCTCCGTTAAACTAACATCCATTAAATAACAAATTCGATTATTGATCATAGTCACCTCTTTAGTTGCTAACCCATGATCAATAGATATTTGAGTAATATAATCTAAATACAATAAGCGATTTTTGGCATAAGGCTTTATAAGTGTAGAAAAACGACCAAAATTGGCTGCTTGTTGTTCCCCTGATTTTTTGCTCCACTTAATTAACTCCTCGGCTGCCTTTTCATCGGTCTCTTTAAACGACTTTGCCAATAACACTAGAAACTCTACATTTTGCTTTATACCCAGTTCCAGCATCTCATCTGTTATTTCAAAATCTACGTTTTTAAGAGCCATCTCCGTAATGTCACGGATAATCTTCTCTGCATTGTCAATTAAGTATTGTTCTACCTTCCATATGGCTTCCATACTTCCCACTTCCCTAAATAGTTTCCACTGCTTTTGCTAATTCCTTACTAGTGATCTTTCGATGGGAAGTATGCCAAACTGCTTTCCCATTGCTAATCAAAAACGCTTGCGGTGATTCATGACGAATACCCAAATCACTTTCAATTCCATTCGATACTTCTCTGCTTTCAATTACTTTCACTAAAAACGTATCAACCGGCGAATCAAAAGAATTGAATTCTCCATAAGCAAATGCGCTAATTGGACAAGTTGTACTATGCTTTAAAAGTAAAAACGGCTTTTCATTCGATTCCTGTAAAAGCTCTTCCCATTCACCGATCGAAGAAATTTCTGTATAAGTCGACATTTTACCCCATCCTTCCAACAAATTTATTTATTTTTCCTAGCTACATACCCCATTATATCGCATTTATACAAAAACACTTAAATAAATATTTCTTTAAACTTACTTTTCATTCATTCATTCTTTCCATTTGATTATTTTTGTATTTTTTTGTTTCATTTTTGTTTCTGGTGCCAGGCACCCGTAACGCTTTTGTAACAATAGCCTGTAGGTTTTACATATTTGTTTATACTTAACCAATATCGGATATAGATTAATAATGAGTTTTAAAGTTTTGAGAGGAGAATTTTTTTAAAATGAACAAATACTCTTTAAAAACAACTTTAATAACGGCGACTCTTTTACTAGGGGCTTGTGGAACAAACAATAATGAAGACACAGCAGAAGAAACACCTGATGGAACAGTAACAAACCCGCAACAAAGTGAAACTGTTGATGAATCACAGTCCAACGAGAATTCTCCAAACGAATTAGGATTTCAATATTTTAATTTAAATATAGGTACGCTTGAAAACGAAAACACCATTCATGCAGAAGTAAATCTAAATGACTCGGGAAGCGAAGCAATATACAAAAACGTACCTGCTTCCACAGATCTTCAAGGTGACGCTGCTTATGCATTGTTAGAACCTATTTTTGCAGAGATGGGACTAACAAAAGAAATGAGAGAAGAAGAAGTCATTGAACGCGCAACTAATGAATTTGAAATAAATGAATTTACAAATTTTGAATTAGAAATTGAATTTGAAGACGGAGACAATAAAACATACTCGAAATCAGTAGAATAACAAAAAATACAAATACCACAATAAAGAGCATGGTCCCATATTTCGTGACAAAGTGGTTACTGGTGCCAGGCACCCGTAACACTACTGCAACAAAAAACCTCACAAGCCAATTGACTTATGAGGTATTACTTATCGACGTATACCAACTCGCTCATCTCGTTCATTTTCCAGTTTCGCACATAGCAAACCAAATGCTGTACCTAACAGTGCACCAGCTGCAACTTCCACTGGTTGATGGCCCAGCAGTTCATTCAATTCCTCTTCACGCTGAACGTATTCGAAACTTGGAAAGTTCCCCGACAAGGTCGCAATATTATCTTCCAAATCATTTACCAACTGCGCAATTTCCCCGGTGTGTCTTCTTATGCCTTGCGCATCGTACATCACAATAACCCCAAATACAACGGCTAACGCTGTTTCCGTATGGCGAGTCCCCTTATTAGCGGCAACATAAGCAGCAAGTGCGGATACACCTGCAGAATGCGAACTTGGCATTCCTCCTGTCGTTAGTGCTTGCTTCATATCCCACTTACCAGTTAATTTTTTGTGTGTCAGTATCTTTAATCCTTGCGCAATTCCTATTGCAGATAACGCTGTAATAATTCCTTTATTCATTTTCGTCATGAGTGATGACCTCCAACATTGGTTCGTGATTATATGTATTTTCTTCATTACGATACCCTATTTAAGAATAAATAATCGATAAAAATTAAAAAAGATTTTAATCTTTCAATATAACAGGTGAAAATACATAATCTCCTCTTTCCACTGCATCCCCAATTTCAACTGGAACTCTTTCCGTAAAAATTGGACCATCGACAACAACCGTGTGAAACTCACCATTTTCACCACATGAATCAATACCCGCCGCTTCCAATTCTTCAACAATTTCTTTTGTAAAACGTGATCCAACGTACTTGGCAGGCATCATCTTCGTATTTACTACTACAATATAAGCCTCAAAATTAGTGTCCAACAATTCATTCACAATTGATCTACGTGACTCTTGCCATAAAGGATGCACAGCAATAATATCTAATTTCGCACATGTTTTCTGCACCCATTCCAAATGCCCTTCTAAATCAATATCACCAAATACCCCATGAGTAATTCCTTTGGATCGACATTCATCCATTGCTTCAATAAAGCGATCCTCATACGAATTCCAACTTGCCCCTTTTATTATTAAAGGCACACCAAGTCGAGCTGCTTGTGCTTGTACCACTTCAATAGGGAGTGCATGAGATTTAGAAACCTCCCCATCCTCTTCAAACATCGTCAAAATCTTTTTTGGCACCATCCCTGATTTTAATGCTCGATAGAAAGCCATCGCAGAATCCTTCCCACCACTCCAAGAAGAAACAAAGTATGCATCTTTCATGTTAATCTCTCCCTTTTTGATTTAATAAAATACCACTCACTTCTGAATAAAAACACTACAGGAAACGTATAATTCAACACTTATTTCCACAGAATAACACAGGGCAACTTACGCTTGTCACATGGAAGGAAAGAATAAAAACTATGAATCCAAAGCATATGTATTATTCCAATCACACATTATTTAAAGCAGCTATCTTCCTATTAATACTTGCCGTTTTTGACACTATTTTCACCGATTTCGGAATTCGAAACAATTATATATCTGAAGCAAACCCACTTATGCGTTTAGTATACGAAACTAGCATATTAGGATTTTACATATTAAAGATTTCTCTCCCTCTCTTGTTAATATACATTATGACTAAACTGCCACCCAAAAGATATATCCAACTCTTAATGGTTATAGCTCTCCTCCTCTATAGTAGCGTCGTATTCCAACATTTTTTCTGGATATCCTTACTTGTCTAAATATATTACAGGGTTGTTTAAGGTGGCCCGCACCACGAACCAACCGGGTACCAAAACCACAGTGATGT
>NZ_JBAWSY010000002.1:37063-249285 GCF_037104765.1 Psychrobacillus mangrovi
CTTCATTTTAATAATTTTTTTTCGGTTTTTCTCGGGCCCCCCCCCAACACAAACAACCCTGTAACAAAACCATCTTTGAGCTTTCTTATTTGCTTTTTTTAGCTTTTCGTTCTTCTTGTTCCCAGCGTTTCAGTGATGGAAATGGATCATACGCCCATTCAATTCGTCCGTTATATTTATAAATTCCATAATGTAAATGTGGAGGGAATTTTCCAGATGTCCACTTTTTCCCGTATCCAGTACTTCCTACGAATCCAATCACCGTTCCTGGTTCAAGGATGTCGCCTTCCTTAATCCCTTTATTATAATTAGCCAAGTGTGCATAATAATGATAATTGTTATGCATGTCACGAATACCGATACGCCAGCCACCATAATCATTCCAGCCCATCGTTTCCACCATTCCATACGTAGTTGATTTCACTGGAACACCATGAGATGCAAACAAGTCGGTACCTTCATGCATTCTTCGGCCACCCCATCCTCTTCTGTCACCCCATGTGCTACGATAACTATAATTATGTTGAAGTGCCAAAGGAAAAGCATTTTTATCTAAATTGATCGTTTCAAACTCTTTATAGATCTTTGCAATCGTCAAAATTTGCCTAATGGTTTCATCTTTATGATAATAATCCTTTAATGCTCGTTTGAAATCTTTTTCTGTTGGTCCATATCTACTCAAATATTCAGACATCGCATACATCACATCATCGTCATTATTACGATCCGCGTATCCGTCTTTATTTCCATCCGCCCCATTTCCGTCAAATAAAACGATGGAGGTTATGTCTATATCATTCATTTCAGGATTAAGGATGCCCGTCCAATAATCATCCGAAAATTGAATTGCCACGACACCCTCTCGTGTAGGAATGTCGTTCCTAACTTGTTGGATATTCCGTTCGTATTGGTCAACTGCTGCTAAATAGTACCATGGCAACGTTACACTCGAGTACTTTATATAGTAATCCATTCGCATTTCCAAAATTTGTTCTCGAGTTGGCTCTTCAGCAGCCATAACTTCGGAGGAATAAAGAAAGAGAAATGCACTTAGGGAGCTTATGAGAGTAATTAAACGCAGCATTCGCAAAAACCTCCTTTTTTAATACTCCATCTATCTTCCCCAATTAAAACACAATCATGAATAATAAATTTTACCTTTCCTACAAATAAATATTTATGACATTTCCGAGCAAAATAAAAACGACTGCTCCATAAAACAGTCGTTTTCCTTCAAATTATTTAACACAAGCTTCTATAAATGCTCTAAAAATTGCAGCAGATGTAGTCTCATTTTTCAATAATAAATACTCAGGATGCCATTGAACCCCCAGGACAAACTTGTGACTTTTACTTTCAAATGCCTCCACAATCCCATCACTCGAAACAGCGCTAACCTCAAAACCAGTGGGTACCATCCGATTCGCCTGATGGTGAAAGCTATTTACTTTAAACCCTTCTGATTGCGTAATTTCATGTAACAAAGAACCCTTTGTAACCTGTACAAAATGAGATGCGTGCCAACGAGGTGCTTTTTGATCATGCTGCAAAAGCTTTTTCTCCGTTTGAGAATAAATATCCTGGTACATATCTCCACCAACCGCAATATTTAAAATTTGAGCACCTCGACAAATCCCTAATATCGGCTTATCTAATGTAAGCATTTTTTCAATAATAGCTATTTCAAAAGCATCTCTTTCAGGAGTGATACTTCCAAGACCATTATAAGGCTCTTCCCCAAACAAAGTCGGGTCAATATCCCCGCCTCCTGTCAAAAGTAACCCATCAATCTTTTCAACAATAGAATCAATTGCATCCCCAACTTGATTAGGCAACACGAACGGAACCCCACCAAACGCAGCAACCGCCTCAATATTATCCATAGAAACAGTAAGAGTTTCCTCTTTCAAACTAGAAGAAACACCAATAATCGGCTTCACATAAATCCCCCTTTTCATTCCCACGATTCTTTCACCCCATCGCCCTCTTTATGACAATAGTATTTCTGGTGCCAGGCACCTGTAATACTATTGTCACAATCATCTATCCATTTTTTTCTTCCATAATTTCATTGGATTTTGCATTTCGTCTGCAAGTTTCATATGTCCCATTAAAAATGTACGTTTCTCTTCAGGTTTCTGTAAATCTTCATAGATAATTGCTGATTTATCGAGCCCCACTGCTTTCGCCTCATCAAGCGTTGCACAATAATACGCTTTATCCACACCAACAAAGTTCATTGCTGCAAAACACATGGGGCAAGGCATACCACTTGCATACATAGTAAATCCAGACAAGTCATTGAGTTGCAACTTCTCCTGGGCACGTCGAATTGCAAGTAGCTCCGCGTGTCCACTAACATCATGTTTGATATGTAATTCATTTACACCCTCGCTAACGATTTCACCATCCTTCACAAGCACTGCTCCAAATGGCTGCCCTCCGTTTTCCACGTTCTCGACCGCTAGCTCCACCGCTCTCTTCATAAACTTCTCCATCTCGATTGTCTCCCCTCCTTTTGAAGCAATTTTAACATAATTAAAGAAGCGTACGATACCTAATAATTAAGGAGATTTCCCATTTATATGGCATGGCAACGCTCAACCAATCCCAACCAGTTTCGAGATCAATTTCTCTTAACCATTTCTAATCTTGCAAAGCAACCCTATATAAAAAAGCCAAGAACTAAAACGGATTTGAAAATCCGCTGTTCTTGGCTTACATATTAAGTATTATTCTGCGTTACGCATTTCATCTAATACACGATTTACACGTTTTTCTAGCATTTTCATGCCGCTTCCGCCAGCTTGGAAATGACGAAGTTGTCCATCTTTGTCGAAAACGTAATAAGCAGGTACGTATTGATTTTCAAACGTGTCTGTAAGCTTCATTTCGCTATCAACAAAAATAGGTTGTGAAATATTGTGTTCCGCTGCTACTTTTTTAATTTCATCCAAATCCACGTCTTTTTCGGAACGTGGCATATGAACAGCAACAACGTTTAGTTCATCTTTATATTGATCACGGAATTCGTTTACATTTGGCATTGCTTCCTTACATAATCCACAGCTGATTGACCAGAAGTGAACCAATGTAGGTTTCTCGCCGACTAAATCGCTAGTGGATACTTCTCCATTTAACCATGTAGTAGCACCTTCTAGTTCTGGCATCGGTGTACGTAATTTCATTTAAAGTTCCTCCGTTACTTAATTAATCAAATTCACCTTGGCGCATTTGAGTCCATTTTTTTGTATTGTGCATACAAAAAATAGAACATCCGCTAGAGGCTTTTAGATTAAAGTGTTTTTTGACCTGGACGCCAGTTTGCTGGGCAAAGACCGCCAGTTTGAAGAGCTTGTAATACACGAAGTGTTTCATCTACGTCACGGCCAATGTTGTTGTGATTTACTACTTGATATTGAAGTTCACCTTCTGGGTTGATGATGAATAGACCGCGAAGAGCTACTCCTTCTTCTTCAATTAGAACGCCATATTCACGAGCAACTTGTTGGTTGTGATCTGCTGCAAGTGGGTATTTTAAATCACCTAAACCGTTGTCTTCACGAGATGTGTTGATCCAAGCTAAATGTGTGTGGATTGTATCAGTTGAAACTCCGATAACTTCTGCATCTAAATCTTGGAATTCATCGTAACGATCTGACATTGCTGTGATTTCAGTCGGACAAACAAAAGTAAAGTCCATTGGATAAAAGAATAATACTGTCCATTTATCTTCTTTCATAATCTCTTCTAAGTTTACTTTACCAAAAGATTTGTCCGCCATTACTGCTTCCATTGTAAATTTTGGCGCTTGTTTACCTACCATACGTTCTGCCATGTAAATCCCTCCAAAGTGTTTTTTATATAAATTTACTCACGCATTAAAGGATAGCAAAATATCCCTTTCAAATCAATTTTTCGCACTCGTATTATGTCGAAATGAATAATAATTTGTCATCTATGTGAATAAATTAAGAAGAAAAATGCTATTCCATGAGTATTTCCCGGGGAATAACATTTTAATTTGTCACAATATAAAGTTTTTTATAAAATCATGCTCGTTAGGCCTAATTAAACAAGTGAACCACCATTTTTACTATAATTCACAATTCCTTCCGCACTTCTATAGGCTAAAGCTGCTACCGTTCCTGTCGGATTATAACCACCATTATGAGGGAAGTTTCCTGCACCAACTACAAATAAATTCTCAGCATCCCAATGCTGTAGATAAGAATTCACTACACTATTATCTGGACTACTTCCCATAATTGTTCCACCTGTATTATGCGTTGTTTGGTAACCTACTATATCGTAGTCTGTAATAGGTTTTTTAATATCTACCGTTTTAGCACCCATTTCCTTCATAATATTGGAGCATACCTCTGATAAATGTTTATGCAGAGCTCGGTCCTGATCCGTAAAATTATACGTCATTTGAAGAAGTGGTACGCCATAAGCATCCTTATAATTACCGTCTAATGAAAGGTAGTTCTCTTTATGAGGCATGGATGCGCCTTGTCCACCAATTCCTAATGTACGAGTGTAATTATAGATAGAATTCTTTTTAAATTCTGGGCCCCATGTAGGTGTATCACTTTGTATCGGGTTTGTTTCAATAGGTCTATACCCCGTCTGTGTGATAGAAATACTGCCGCCGTGTATAAAGTCTAAATCACTATGGTCAAAGTTATCCCCGTTGAAATCATCGATCGTCATACCAAGTGCTCCTGCACCCATGAAAACATTCATCTGTTCATCAAAATAACCAGTAGCTCCAGGAAGTATTTGGTAGCAATAGTTTTTCCCAAGTGTTCCTCTTCCCGTATCAGGATCATATTGTTCTCCAATTTTAGAAACCATTAGAAGTTTAGCATTGTTCATCACATAACTTGCCAACACGACTACTTCTGCTGGTTGAATAAATTCTTCACCAGACTGAGTATCAATATATTTAACACCGGATACTTTATTTCCATTTTTAATTACTTCCACTACATTGGCATGAAACCTCTCTTCAAAGTTTCCTGTCTTTCTAGCAGTAGGAATAACTGTTATTTCAGGTGACGTCTTAGCACCATACTCACAACCGAATCTTTCACAGAAACCACAATATTGACAAGCATTAATAACTTCACCATCTGGATTAGTATAAGCTTCCGAAAGATTTGCAGAAGGTAACATAAAAGGAGTATAACCAAGTTTTTGAGTTGCTCCTTCAAACTTCTTCAATATTGGTGTCTTCTTCATAGGTGGAGTTGGAAACTGTTGAGCTCTTTTTCCCCAAAAAGGATTTTTATCTTCCCCAGAAATCCCAGCTGTTTGTTCATACTTATAAAAATACGGCTCTAATTCATCGTAAGTTACACCCCAGTCTTGAAGAAGATATTCTTTAGATAATTTATTTGGACCATACTTTTGGTCGGTCATCGTTTTAATTTGGAAATCATAAGGATAAAATCTCCATGTATGTCCATTCCAGTGCGTTCCAGATCCACCTAGCCCTTCACCAAGTAAAAAAGAACTTAATTGGCGCATAGGTAATGCAGGCATCTTTCGATTATTCCGAATGGTGATTGTCTCTTTTGATAAGTCTTGCATTAATTCATAACGAAGGGCATAACGATATTCGTCATGAATCCTTAGATAATCTTCAGTCCCTCGTGATCGGCCTCGCTCTAAACCAATCACTTTTAATCCGGCTTTAGCACATTCGGCAGCAATTATGCCACCCGTCCAACCTAAACCAACTACAATAACATCTACTTTTGGTAAGTTCGTAGCCATAAAATTATACCCCTCTTCTCATTCTCTACATTTCGCCAAGTGACATTGGCTCAATTTTTTGGAATTTTTCATCTTCAATTAAATTAATATAGGCCATCTGATGACCAGGAAATTCCTTCATTCTCCAAGCATCCATGTTATTATTTCCACCGTACATAGGATCTGAATAAGCACCTTCCAAAGTAGCAGACCTTAACAAACGAAAGAAGAATGCTGACGTTGTTCCGGCCATTGGGATTTCATCATTTTGAAAAGCAGTTAAAATTTCATCCATTTGCTCACCTTCTAAACTAGAAAACCCTGTGTCAAATCTTTTATTCGCCTCAGCTTCTAACAATGTAATTCCTTGTCTAAAAATTGCCCCTCGTGTCAAACGACTTTGATACCCTTGCGTAGCCGCTCCCACTGCAAATGGGCCGTGCATATATTCCCTCGAATTACTTCCATACTGCCCTGCCAATTGATGGTCAATAAAATAAGGTACACCTAACTCAATTGCCCCTGGTCCTAAATCATCTTTAGGAAAAATACGCTCCGTCGCATTAGAGAGCACTTCAAAATCACGAGTATTTTGAAAGAATTGCATTCCGCGAGGTGTAGGCATTGCATGATTTTCCTTTCCTACATTGGACACACCTTGGTCAGTCTTATCCATATTAAATCCAACTAATCCTCCGATGATCCCCCCACCGATTAAAGCCCCAGTAGCAACACCTGTCGTTTTTAAAAAGTCTCTTCTTGTAATGTTTTTCTTTCCTTCTGACATACTCATAGTCTCCTTAAAAATATTGATTTGGAATTTTTCTTCTATACCAAAGCATTGACAAATCTAACCAAACTCAATCATCCAAGCTAAATATTTCTTGAATTATTTACTACTCACTGAAGTTATGAATTGTTACAGGGGTGTTACTGGTGCCTGGCACCAGTAACACCCCTTAACAAATCAGTAGAAAGAAGATCTCGAATATCTCCCCCAAATTTCCCATACAATAGTAAAGCTGCTGTGTAAGGGAGGAACTATATGGGGTATTACATCAGAGTGGAAAAAGGTGTGAATGTATATGTGGAGGATGTTAATCCGACAGGAAGCAAAACAATTTTGTTCATCCACGGTTGGCCGGCAAATCATCAGATGTTTGAATATCAGTTCAATCAGCTTCCTGCTATGGGGTATCGGTGCATTGGAGTCGACTTGAGAGGTTTCGGTAAATCGAGCAAACCTTGGGAGAGCTATTCGTACGATCGTATGGCGAATGATATTCGTATCGTAATTGATACTTTAGGTTTAGAGGAAATTACGCTAGCGGGGCATTCGATGGGTGGTGCCATTTCGATTCGATATATGGCACTTCATGGTGGACATAAAGTAGCTAAACTTGCATTAATTGGAGCTGCAGCACCTGTTTTCACAAGACGCTCCGATTACCCATACGGAATAACGGCCGAAGAAGTCAATAAATTAATAGAAGAAACTTACGCCGATCGACCGAATATGTTAAGTGGCTTTGGAGATATCTTTTTCGCTCGTTATGTGACAAAAGACTTTATCGACTGGTTCCATGGACTTGGATTAATGGCGTCTGGAAACGCAACAGCAAAATGTTTGGTTTCTCTCCGAGATGAAGACTTGCGCAATGATTTACCTTTCATTCAAGTACCGACCGCTATTTTGCACGGTAAACATGATAAAATATGTCCTTTTGTTTTAGGAGAGTTATTGCATCAAGGTATTAGTAACTCTGTATTAATTCCTTTTGAATATAGCGGGCACGGATTGTTTTATTGCGAAGTAGAAAAGTTTAATCAGGAGCTTGTGAGGTTTATAGGATGAAAGGAAAATAAAATAGCTGCTGCTCAGCATATAACACTGAAGCAGCTTATTTTATTTACAATGCAAATGTCGATTAATCTTTGTTATAACTAAGTATGTAAATTACCTATACTACTAACTATCGAATGTATTCTGATTCAATTGAGCAAGTTTTTTTGCACTCTCTTTTGGAAACTTACTATTTGTTAAATAGCCACCAACAACTAATAAATCAGCTCCTGCCTTTATAAGTTCTGGTGCTGTTTCTAAGTTAATACCACCTGCAACTGCAACCTGTATATTCTCTAAACCTTCAACAAGATTAAAAAGAGAATAAGAAGCAACTTCCCCGCTTTTCTGCATATCCTTGCCTACATGAAGACAAAATAGCCGTGCACCAAGCGAGTAAATTTCCCTCACTCGAATAGAATCTTCAATTCCAAGCAAGTCGATCATGACCTCCCCATGTTTTTCAGCTGCTACTTTTAAAGATTGTTCAATTGTTTTATTTGTTGCAAAGCCCATAACCGTTGTGATATTTGCACCGGCACCAAAAGCCTGCAAGCATTCGTAAATTCCTGCATCACATGTTTTCATATCAGCAACTATCACACTTTTTGGAAAATGACCTCTAATTTCTCGTAAAGCACTCATTCCATAATCCTTAATTATACTAGTTCCAATTTCAATCCAATCAACATAATCTTTTGTTTGTTTTATTAGTTTAATTGACTCATCTATAGTCATTCTATCAAGTGCTAACTGTATTTTGAATTTCTTCATTATACTCCGGAATATGCCATAAATCCGCCGTCTATCGGTACCGTAATACCGGTTACAAACCCTGAATAAGTATCATCCACTAACCAAAGCATCGTTCCAAGTAAATCATCGGGTGTTCCGAATCTTTTCATTGGTGTATTTGTTAAAATCTTTTCAGATCTTGAAGTATAAGTTCCATCTTCATTCATTAATAGTTCACGATTTTGAGTAGTTAAAAAGAATCCTGGTGCAATTGCATTTACCCGTAATCCAGTTTCTGCAAAATGAACCGCCATCCACATAGTGAAGTTGTTAATAGAAGCTTTAGCTGCACTATAGGCAGGAACCTTAGTCATAGGAGAATATGAACTCATTGAAGAAATATTCAATATGACAGCTGATTTATGTTTCAACAAATCACTACCAAACACTTGGCTAGCTAAAAAAGAGCCAGTAAAATTAGATGCAAAGACTTGATAAAACCCATTTTCCTCCAAATCAAAAAATGACTTTTTCACATTTTCTCCACCAAATGTTTCTTCGGAAGTTATTGCATCTTGATGATTCCCTCCAGCTCCATTTAAAAGAATATCAACACGACCAAACTTTTCAATGATCATATCCCTTGCGTTTTCTAATGAAATACGATCAAGTACATTCGCTACAACAGCGAGCGCTTCACCCCCATTTGCAATAATTTGATCTGCTATACTTTTCCCTTTTTCTTCCGTTCGATTCAATATAGCTACTTTTACACCATGCCTCGATAATTCTATTGCCATTCGTGAGCAAAGTACTCCGCTTCCACCTGTTATAACTGCAACTTTTCCAGACAGATTTTCATGTATGGGTTTCATACTTACCTCCTATTTACTAGCTATAAAAGCATCCCACAAGCCGTGGAGATACATAATTCCAAATGCCCTATCATATAATCCATATCCTGGACGGCACTCTTCTCCCCATTGACGTCCGTGGTCTGGTCGAACATAACTTTCATGTCTAATGGTTGCTAATTCCTTAACGTTCCATCCGAAGTGTAGTGAGAAGTTTCAATGAAGTCTCCATTATCGAATATCTTTACATTTCGGATATGTGCAAAAGGTGAATATTGTGCATATTTAGATTCTAGACTTACCATATTATTTAATGGAATTGCACCTAAGGAGCAGTACAAAACGTTAAACCATTCAAATCTCCTTACTCGAATACAATAACTGCTTTTCTAACCTTATCAGGATTATCTTCCACAAACTTGAAAGCTTCCTGCACATCATTAATTGAGAATTGATGAGTAATTAATCCATCATGTGTTAACTTTGCATCATTTAATAGAGCGACAACTTTACTAAATTGTTTTGTTTGAAGACGTGACCCCACAATTGTCAGCTCTTTTTTTGTAATTGGTAATTGTGGAATTGAGGAAGGTCTTTCATCAAAACCAAGAACAACAATTGTCCCTGCAACCGAAGCAGCTTGCACGCTCAATTCAAAAGTAGATGGCAAACAAACAGCATCAATCACAACATTAGCACCTTCTCCATCTGTTAATTCAAATACTTTTTCAACAACTGACTCTTTTCCAGCGTCAATAACGAAATCAGCACCATTTTCTTTAGCGAATTGCAAACGTTCGAAATTTAAATCCGTCATTAATACTTTCGCACCGTGAAGTTTAGCCATTTTTAATATACAAATTCCTATTGGTCCACAACCTTGAATTAAAACGGTATCTCCTTCTGTTATGCCTCCACGCCAAACTGCTTGGGCTCCAATAGTATACGGCTCCGCCAATACTGCCTCGTCCCAATCTATATTTGATTTCACTACATGTAATTGGTTCACTGGTAAAACAATATACTCTTGCATACCTCCGTCTTCATGAACTCCAAAAACGGAGAGTTCCTTACAAACATTAGGTCTTCCTTTTCGACATGCGTAGCATGTTCCGCAAGACCGGATTGGTTCCACAACTATATGGTCCCCTATTTGAACACTAACTATATCTTGCCCTACTTCTACAACTTCCCCTGTAACTTCATGTCCAACAACTCTTGGATATGTTGCAAGTGGATTTGTTCCATGATAAATATGCATATCAGATCCACAAATCCCTACTCTCTTAACTTTCACAAGTACATCCGTAGGAGTCTTAATTTGTGGCTTTATAATATCAACTAACTCTAAATTGAATGCTTTTTGTATTAACACAGCTTTCATTAGTCATTCACCTACTTAAATAGACTTGGTAAAAATAGCGTTATTTGTGGTACATAAGCAACAAGTAATAAAACTATCAAACTAACACCTAAAAATGGTAGTAGCTCCCTAGTAGTTTTCCCTATCGAAACTTTTCCAATTTGAGAAGCAACGAATAAACAAACACCTACTGGAGGTGTAATTAATCCAATCACCAAATTAAGTACCATCATGACACCAAAATGGACAGGATCCATTCCAATATTAACTGCAACTGGTAATAAAACTGGGAACAGTATTACTAATGCTGCAATTGTTTCCATAAAAGTACCTACAAATAACAACAAAATATTTATTAATAAAATAACGATAATTGGATTATTAGAAATTCCTAAGATTACATCCGCTACTAATTGGGGAATTTGTTCACTTACCATAATCCAACCAAATAGATTTGCAAATCCTACTAATAACATAATAGAAGCAGTACTAGTCATAGAATCTAGCATAATTGATGGGATTTTTTTAATTGGTAGTTCTTTGTAGATAAAGATTCCTACAACAAATGCATATAAAACTGCAATAATTGAAGCTTCTGTTGGAGTAAAATATCCACCCAAGATTCCGAACAAAATGATAACCGTCATAAATAATGCCCAAAATGCACCTGTAAAACTTTTTCCAATCTGTTTTAATGATTTACGTTCACCCTTTGGATAATTACGTTTTACTGAAATTATATATGTAGGAATCATTAAACCTAATCCTAGTAATACTCCAGGTAAAGCACCAGCTAAAAATAAGTCTCCAATGGAAACGGATGCAAGCGTACCTACTATAATCATTGGTAAAGATGGAGGTATAATTGGTCCTACGGTTGAAGATGATGCTGTTACAGCAGCTGAAAAACCAGCTCCATATCCTTCCTTTTTCATTGCAGGTATTAATATTGCGCCAATACTTGACACATCGGCTAAAGCTGTACCTGATATACCTGCAAATCCCATTGATGAGCCAACATTAGCTAAACCTAGACCACCTCGAATATGACCAATAAAATTATTCGCAAAATGAATAATACGATCAGTAATCCCACCTGCGTTCATTAAGTTACCCGCTAATATAAAACCTGGTATACATAATAAAACGAAGGAATTCAATCCACCAAACATTTTCTGCGGAATGATTGTTAGTGGAATATCATTTAGAAACAAGTAAAACAAAGAGGAAAGACCAAGACTAAACGCTACAGGAACTCCTAGAAAAATAAGTGCGATAAAGGACAGAAATAGTAATAAGGCCATTATAAATCTTCACCTCCAAAGTTTTGACTATAATCTTGTTCATGCCTTACTAAGTCAACAATTTTTACAATTGAGTAAATAACTAAAAATATAGACATTATAAAAATTGATGCATGAACAAATGACATTTGAAATGGCATAGTAGCGGATGTTTGATTATGTCCAATTATCATAAACCTGTATCCTTCCTTAATCATTACTACACTTAATAATAAAATTGCTGCATAAATCACAATTTCATAGTAACGACGGAAAGAACTGGTCATCTTGTTTAAAATTAAATCTACATTTATAAACTCATTTCTTAATAATGCAAGTGGTGCTCCGAAACAAATAGCATATAAGAAGAAATAACGAGTTAACTCCTCTGTCCATATTGCTGTATATGGTAAGTATCTTGACAAAATTTGAATTGTTACTGTTATAATTACACCTGCAAAACTTAGAACAGTGATTATTCCTAATACACGCTCTATTAATTTAGCCATAGTACAACTCCTTTCCATTTTTCAAGAAAGGCACAGCTGACGATAATCATCAGAGGTGCCTTTACAAATTTTTACTTAGTGTTTAATATTTTCTCGTACATTTCAAACTGTTCTGGAGCAAGAGTTGATTTAATTGCTGGTAACATGATTTCGCGGAAAGCATCTTGATCAACATCAACAAATTCCATTCCTTTTTCTTTTAAATCTGCTTCAACACTTTCAATTGTTTCTTCATATAAATCATCACCGAACTTTTGTGCTTCTTCTGAAGCTTCTAAAACTGCTTTTTGTTGCTCTTCATTTAATGCTTCAAACTGCTTGTTTCCTACTAATACATAAATCCAAGAATAAACATGTTCTGTACGGTTAACAAAATCTTGCACTTCATATAGACCACCACTTTGAATTAAATCAACTGGATTTTCTTGACCATCAATAACTCCTTGCTGTAACCCTGTAAATACTTCGTTAAAGTCCATAACTTGTGGCTTAGCCCCAGCAGCTTCCCATACTTTAAGGAACAATGGCACGTTAGGTACACGCATACTAAACCCCTTTAAGTCAGCTGGAGTTTCAATCTTCTCTTTCGAAGTTAAATTTCGTGGTGCACGTGTATGGTAGTATAGAGGTGTTAATTTTACTTTTTCTTTAATCTCTGCTTCAATTTCGTCTCCAATTTCACCTTCGACTACTGATTTCACGTGTCCTAAATCACGGAAAGCATACGGAACTGCCATTAATGCGGCTTTTGGGGCCCAGTTTTGCATTGTTTCTCCTGAAATTACCATATCCGCTGTACCTGCTTCTATCGCGTTAATTGTATCTGTTTCTCCACCAAGTGAGTTATTAGGGAAAATCGTGATTTGAATTTGACCATCTGTTTTTTCATCTACTAATCTTGCAAATTCTTCTGCTGTTTTATGCCAAATATGATTTTCATCAGCTAGGTGACCAAACTTCCATTTAATTACTTCTTCATTTGAATTGCTTGTGCTTCCTCCATCAGAACTACATGCCGATAATAAAAGTGTAGCTGCTAAAATACCAGAAAATAACTTTATTTTTTTCATTTTTATTTCCCCTTTTCTATTTATATTTTTTATTTCTAATAGATATACAAACCTTATTTCCCAATGTAAGTAATATCACCCCTTTCAAATTTTATTAGTTTGTTAAATATTCTAAAACTGATGCAGCAATGGTTATGCCATTCTTTCTATTTGCTTCTTCATTTAATTGCTCTAACTCACCTGGAATATATACTTGGGAGAATCCTGGAGCAGGTTCGGAGGCATGAAGTTCATCTATCATTAAGTCCATATTCCTTAAAAATCCCTCTGAATTAGTGAAATATTCTGGATTTATAACGCAGAAGTAATGCCCAAGCTTCCGTTTCTTATCAAGATTCTCATACATTTTTCCAATATGTGGACCAAATGCAGCACCTGCAAGTAACCCAGAAAAAATATCTACCATTAGAGATAACCCGTAGCCTTTAGGTCCACCAAAAGGGATTAAAGAAACTACTTCTGAAGGATCTGTAACTTGGTTACCATCTTTATCGACTCCCCACCCCTGCGGAATAGATTTACCCTCTGCTTTGTATTGCAGTATTTTTCCGAGAGCGACGGTGGAAGTAGCCATGTCCAAAATGAACGGCTTGTGTCTTTTAGCGGGAACACCGTATGCTATTGGGTTTGTACCTAAGAATGAATTTTTTCCCCCAAATGGAACAACAATTTTATCTGTATGAGTCATCGCTATTCCGATTAAATTCAATTCAGCAGCTTTTTGTACGAAATAGCTTAGTGCACCGCAATGACTACTATTCAATGCAGTGACCATTCCTACTCCATTTGCTTTTGCCATCTGTATAGCATGATTCATTGCTATATCACCTATAACATGACCAAATCCATCATCACCGTCAACAATACCTGTCACAGGTCCTGTTTGATGAAAAGAAATATTTGCATTCGCATTTATTCCTCCTGCCATCAAACGATTGACATAATGTTCTATTCTCAAAAGTCCATGTGAATTTACATTTCTTAAATCTGCATGTACAAGAATTTCTGCTACTTTATTAGCATGGTCTTCTTTTAAACCAACATTTAATAGTTTCTTGACAGCATGTCTTTTTGCTTCCTCATGATTTATAGTAACCGTCGACATAGGGCCCCCCTATTCCAAATTGTAATGTTTGTTTTTCAGTATTTCATTTGACCAATTATTATTCAAACTATCAATAATTGCCGCATCTAAAATTATATGTGCAGCTTGATCAAACTGATTTCCTAATGGCTGTATCGTGTTAGGTTCACCTAACACTCGATCTTTTGTTGCGGCATGTAAAAATAGCCCCTTATAAGTTTTAAGTTTTTCTTTATTAGCGGTCACTAGAAAGGCTAATGCTCCTATTTTTAAAGTGTTTTCTAACATATGTAGTGTATTAGAGGTTTTTCCTGAACCCGAAAGGACTATCAACACATCTGACGTTTCAATAGCTGGGGTCGTTGTCTCACCAATTACAAAAACCGTCTTTCCAGTATGCATTAGTCTCATCGCTACCGCTTTAGCAATGAGTCCTGATCTACCTTCTCCACTAAAGAAAAATCGATCTTTACTTCGTAATAAATCTACAAGGTAAGAATATTCCATCTCATTTATTTGTGAGCAAACTTCATTTATTTCGCCAATAACAGTTGAAATTGTATTCATAGAATCACCTTCCAATAATGGTTTAATTATGAATGAAAGCGTTCACCTATTCGAAGTATGGAAGTCCTTCATTATCACCTGGAACTCTTGTGACAAGAGAACCTAAATCATTTGCAATTTCAGCGTCTCTAACGGTGAAAAATTATGAAGATAACTTTAGATAAATCCTGCATCGACTGGATCTATTACACTAACATTAAATGCTTTTACTTCTATCCATTCACCATTCCGATATAGCCTTGAACTCTTTTCACCATCTTTTCAAAATTATTAAACTTATATTTTTAAAAAATTTTCCGAGTCAAACTTTGATTCCAAACCAGTAATTAATTTAATTACATCAAGTCCAGTCAATAATATAACTACAGAAGAGAATATTTTCTCATAGGTTTCTCGCGTGGTTCATCGTTATGATAGATCTCCAATTGTTAAAACCTGAAAATTGGTTGTCATAACGACTTTCTCCTTGCATCTATAATGATTTCCGCTCGATTAGAGTCGGAGGATACCGTTTGATTTGGTACTCAGTATCTAATTCATCATCATTTAACAGAAGCAATAGACTTTTTACAGCATCCTTACCCATTTCAAAGGTAGGCTGTTTAATAACAGTAATCGATGGAGTCCATATCTCTAAGAATGGAGAATCATCTATTGCAATTACACTTACCTCCTGTGGAACTTGGATATTTTTATCTTTAATAAATTTTAATAATTCTATCAGCGACAAGTCATTTGTAGCAAAAAATGCTTTTGGTCTATTGTGCGAAGACCATATCTTCTCAAGTCGATTAATAATATCCGTTCTCTTAACAGCAACAATCCATTCACTAACAGGCTCTATATTATGTTTTAACAATGCTTCTTTAAACCCTTCTATTCGCTCAACTCGAGGTGTAACATTCCGAATTATAGAAGTTGCAACAATGGCAATTTCTTTTCTATTTTTTTGAAGAATGGATTCAACAGCCAGATGTGCAGCTTTTTTATTGTCCAATAATATTGCTGGATACAATGGTTCATCAATTTTTCTATCCACAAAGACTATAGGAAAGTTATCTTTTTTTAGACGTTCATATAGATCTAAATTCCCATTTGTAGGAAATATTATTAGTCCATCTACTTGCTTTGCCATAAGCATATCAATGTAATCACGCTCTTTTTCAGGGTTATCATCGGCATTACATACAAACAAATGGAAATTATTCACTCCACACTCATCTTCAATAGCACGTATTATTTCAGTAGAAAAAGTATGGAGAATGTTTGCCACAATGACACCAATAGTAGCAGATTTTTTTTGCTTAAGACTTTTCGCAGCAAAGTTTGGTATATATCCAAGTTCACTAATAGCTTCACGAATTCTATCCTGAGTGGAAGGGGCCATATACTCAAATCGATTATTTATAAACTGTGAGATCGTGCTTTTGGAACATCCAGCCTTTAACGCGACATCGGCCATTGTAACTTTCTTCATATTAATCCTCTTTTCAAATATTAAACCGATTTACTAAATCGATTTATTAAAAGTATAGTTGAAAGCCCTTTCAAAATCAATACTAAATCTTAAGAATATTCTTCAAGTTCAAAATACTTTTGAGACTTAATTAACTCAATTTCTTAAATAAGTATTAGTCTCCTCCTTCACTTTATTGTTCAATAATAGTTAACCTCTTAACTTATATACGAAATATTGATAATGTTATAAGAGAAATGAATGGCTGAATCCCTTTTATCGGACGCCAAATAATTTTGCTGATATAAAAAACAGCTCAAAACATAAAAGTTTTGAGCTGCTCATTATTAGCTTAGTTTCCAACTGTGATTACAATGGCGGAGGAACTGTAATCGTTCTATATCCGTCGATTGAATCAACAGCAGTTACAATAATTTCACTATTCGAATATGCCATAATAGACACGGCAAAAATTATTATGATTAAAATAGATTTCTTCATATACTTCATTCCCCTTTAACAATAAATTGGACAGCCTTTTCAAACTTATTTTCTTTTTTATAATAATCAGCTAGCAAATTTGAAAAATGTTCATGTGCGCCTCTTAACTCCACAAGATTAGCTGTATAAGGAATAACCTTTTCTTCCAGAAACGCCATAGCATCGTTTTTTTTATCGTTTAATAATTTTAAGTAAAAAAGTGAGAATAAACGAATATGTATTACCCTCATTTTTGTAGCTTCTTCTTTTAATAATTCAAAGCTGTCTTTGGATTCTTCCCAAAGTTCTAACGCGTACTCGGTATAAGCAACATTATATAAACAAAATAGATAGCTTTCGTTTTCTTTTGGCATTAAGGATATACTTTTCTTAAAATAAGCGAGCGCAATAGAAAGATTATCCATCGCCTCATGAAGATTTCCTATATTATTATATATCCGCGGCAGAAGATCCAACTGATTGAACATTTCCGCATTTCTAATTAAATGACTATACATTTCAAGAGCCTCATCATACAGTTTAGCGTGAGAATAGTTAATTGCTAACATCATAAGGACATGAAGAATTCTCTTAAAATTATAGTGTTCATTATATGCTTGCAAAGATATTTTTCCGTAATGTATTGCTTGACTATGCTGCTTTAAATATCCCTTAACAAAACTTAAATGATAGTAAAATTCACCTTCTAAAGATCCTAATCTGCGGTCCTCCTGAACTAGGAGAGATAGTAGTTCATCACCTTCAAAATATTTTCCTCTTAATATTAAAAGTAACCCCTCAAAATAAGAAAGTAAAAACTGCTCTTGTTGGGAAAAATTCTGCTTCTGTGTCTGCAACCACTTTAACTGTTCCTCGCCCTTATTATAATCGTTAATAAATATATAATATCTTAACCTATATAGCTCATACATATAAGCATAGTCAGTAAAAATAATGATATCTTCATAGTTTTCTAATTGATTAAGTGCCTCTGTTATTTTTTCTTTCTCATAATACTGAATATGATCTAAAAACTCTTTAAGTAAATGTCGAATATTTTGCTCACTTTTTTCAACATCCTGCAAGTTAATGGACAATCTCTCTAGCAACAATCGTAACGTTTCTTTGTTGGCATCCTTCGCATTATTCTCTATTTTACTGAGATGAGGAATTGAACAAATCCCCATCGCTAGCTCCCTCTGCGTTATTCCCTTTTTCGTTCGGTGGTACTTGATCAATGAGCCAATCTGCACAATCTCAACCCCTACACTTAAAATCTACTATCATTATATAATAATCGAAATTTTCCCAATAAACAAAAGATTTATTATGTGATAGTTTAAAAGTGTACTAAAAAACCAACCGAAAAGGAGTCAAGAAGAATGAGAAAAGTAAAAATGCTCGTACTAAGTGCACTAATTGCAGGGACTTTATCCGCACCAATTCAAGTCGCAGGCGCTACACCACCTAGTGAAGACAAAAACTCCTCGGAAACTTTCCGCGTTTACGTGGAAGCAAACAACAAAACAACGAAATCTACTTTAAAAGACCAGTATAACGCTCGCTGGGAATTAACAGAGAACGGATTCTCAACAAATATGAATCAAAAACAATTTGAAGCATTGCAAAAGAATAAAAATGTAACTGTAACAAAAGTGGACATTGTAACATTGGATACGGATGTACGTGCCTCCGAATTTGAAGCACTTGCAGGAGAGTATCCGACACAACAAGTCCCTTGGGGTATAAAAGCAATCTATAATAATAGCAATCTTACTACCACTTCAGGTGGACAAGGTATAAATATCGCAGTTCTAGACTCGGGAGTAAACACTAGCCATTATGATTTAGTTAACACAGTAGAGCAATGTAAAGACTTTACAGGATCTACCCCTTTAGTTAATGGTAGCTGTACCGATGGTAATGGTCATGGAACCCATGTAGCTGGTACCGCATTAGCAGATGGTGGAAGTGACAAAGCAGGTATTTATGGAGTAGCTCCTGAAGCTGACCTTTGGGCGTATAAAGTTTTAGGAAGTGATGGGTCAGGATATTCCGATGATATCGCTGCAGCTATTCAACACACTGCAGATCAAGCGGTGGCAACAGGTACAAAAACAGTTATCAATATGTCTCTAGGCTCTTCTGTAAGCAATAGCTTAATTACTAACGCAGTAAACTATGCATACGGCAAAGGTGTGCTTATCGTTGCAGCCGCTGGAAATTCTGGACCAGCACAAGGCTCCATTGGATATCCAGGAGCACTTGTAAATGCAATAGCAGTAGCAGCACTTGAAAATCGTCAGCAAAACGGAACATACCGTGTAGCAGACTTTTCATCTCGAGGATATAACTCGACAGATGGTGACTATGTTATCCAACAAGGTGATATAGAAATCTCTTCACCAGGGGCTTCCATTTATTCTACTTGGAATAATGGTGGATATAACACAATAAGTGGTACATCCATGGCAACTCCTCACGTTGCAGGACTTGCTGCTAAAGTTTGGGCTCAAAATCCAACTTGGTCCAATACACAACTTCGTACAAATCTACAAAGCCGTGCTAAAGAAGTTGATATTAAAGGTGGAATCGGCGCATCAACTGGCGATGATTACGCTTCCGGTTTTGGATTTGCTCGTGTGCAATAAAAGATTTACTTAAATAATCCCCCCTCCCTCCACTATACCAAGTGGAGGGCTAATTATTTTAATGCTTTAATAAATCCTCTACTAACTCAGGTAAATATTCCTTTAACTCTCTAAATTCAAACCCTAATTCCTTTGCTTGTTCATTTCGAATTAACCAAGTCTCCGAAATATTAAAGGGAGAAACACTACTTTCAATTTTGGTAGAAATTATTTTTGCAGAAGTTTTTGCTTTTTCTTCTATTATATTAATCATATCTTGTAATATTACGCTTCCATTGGAAGTTGCATTTATTGGCCCAGTGAATTCAGAAAGACCTATCCAAGCTAAGAATTGCCCTGCTTCCTCTTCCGAGATAAAATCTATAGCAGCATCTAGATTCACTAAATTGATTTCCTCTTGATTGACTATTCTCTCCACATAAAATTTAAGTCGTTCCGTGTAATCATTCAAACCAATCACTATTGGAAATCTAACAGCGACGACAGGGAAAGGAGCTTTTTGGAAAAACACCGCTTCAGCCTGTCGTTTTCCTTCATTATAAGTAAAATCTTCTTTTGGCCCAATAACAATAGGATGCTCAATTGGAATAAAATCCTCTTCTACATATCCTGTTTCTGCATTCCCTTCGTCATATACGGACTTAGAGGAAGTGAAAACATATTTCTTCGTATTGTCTTTGAAAACCTCAATTGCAGCCAATGCCTCCTGTGAAGAATAACAGATTTGGTCAAATACAATATCCCAAGTCACGTTATCTAGGAGTTGCTTATTTTCCAACAGATTCAGTCGATCTACTACGATTCTATTCACTCTAGTTGAAAATGGATCCTCTGTTTTCCCTCTTGTCGCAATCGTAACCTCAAATCCTTTTTCTAATAAAGCTTCTACTAAATGCACCCCAAAAAACCGTGTGCCTCCTAAAACTAAAGCCTTTTTCATTTTCTAATCCCCTTTAACTGTTTCGTTTTTCTACTATTATAATTTGAATCTTCCTTACAACAAAGTTTTTAACCAAAATCTATTAAATTTTTAATAAACTAATCAATTGGACCAGCTCTTCAATTTAATAAACCATAAGTTATTGTATGCCAACTTTGGTAAATCTATTAAAATCTTTCACACCCATGAACTACCACAAAGAGCTGTTCCTAGAGTCGATCCGCTAACCGACTCTGGAACAGCCCTTTTTTATTACTAAGATTGGTTCTTTGACTCCAGCTAAAACAGTAGTTATTGCTGACACTGCAGCGTCACCTAGAACGCTTCCTCACCGAAAGTGCCTACCCCACCGTCTATAATTTCCCCACTGATCGATGGTAGTAACGCTTATATTTTGCGCCAAATTCAGCGTTCAATCAAACCGTTACGTTCAGGACCACATTTGCTCCTCATGGACTTCCAACCTTAGATGTAACTTTACCAATTAGATGTTTTTCTATGCGAATGCTGCAAATGAGATTGCTACTGTAATTGCTACTTAGGAGATAGTAAACCTATTAGAAATCATAGTTTTAAGTATTTCTTTATTCACAGATGCAAATTCTGGAGATCCACAAGGTGAAGCCATTGTATCTGGAGGCGCTCTGCTAGTTGCTGGCGTACTGGTAACACTGCACGAATATTCGTAGATGCATCAGTTACTTCACCTACTGTCGTCGGATATGCTACAAACTCTGGACGATACCTGGGACAAATCACTGTCCGTGATATCGTCCAATCTAATATAATCTTCCACAACCCATAAAAGGGCTGCCCTACAAAGTCGATCCGCTATTCGACTTTGGGACAGCCCCCTTTTATTTGGTTAATTTTTTTTAAAAAAGTTCAGCATATAATTTACGTTCCCATTCATCCACGCGATAGAAGTGTTTGTTCCATTCTTCCTCTTTTACTTTGATGAATTCTTGCCAAATTGGTCGTCCAATTCTATCTGCCAGTACTGTATCTTTTGAGAGATGGTCTAGAGCTTCTTTCAAATTACGTGGAATCCATTCAATCCCTAGCGCTTCTAGTTCTTGTTCTGATAGTGAACCTGCGTCTTTTTCTAATGGAGCTCCTGGATCCATTCTTTGTTGAATGCCATGTAATCCAGCAGCGATAAGTGCTGCAGATAGAAGATATGGGTTACATGTGCCATCTGCTCCACGGTATTCAAATCTTCTCTCTCTACGTGGTTCTAGAACACGCACCAGAACAGATCTATTTCCTGCGCCATAGCACACATGTGCAGGTGCCCATGATCCTGGAACCATACGTTTATATGAATTCATTGTCGGTGCCCCAATAGCAGCTAATGATTTCCCATGATGCAAAATACCACCCATGAAATGATACGCCTTTTCTGAAAGAGCTAAACCTCTTTCGTCATTTAAATCCTTGAATAAGTTCTTTGCTCCATCGAACAGACTAATATGAATATGAAGTCCGCTTCCCGCCAAATGATTGAAAGGCTTAGGCGCTAGTGTCCCTACCATTCCCATATCTCTTGCCAAATGTTTAAACAATTGCTTAAAGGTTACTTGATCATCCGTTGCTTTTAAACACTCATCGTATTTCAAGTTAATTTCCACTTGTCCTGGTCCAAATTCGCTAGACATTTGTTCCGTTTCCACGCCCATTTTAGCCATCGTTTCTATAAACTTTTGCGTAAACGCTTCTTGAATATCTAAACCATCAGAAGAAAAACATGCACTACTATCAGCTGGTACTAAATTTCCGTTTTCTTCTTTTAATAAATATGCTTCCTGCTCATAAACCATAAATAATTTTCCGCCTAAAACTTCCTCTGCTTCTTTTAATAATTTTTTCAAAACACCACGTGGGCAACCTTCCCATGGGTTTCCATTTTCATCTACTAAATCACAAAACATTCTTGCCGTATTTCTGCGATGTGGTAAAACGACGAAAGTATCAGGGTCCGGAATAGCAAAAAAATCTCCATCATTTGGTCCATATAAAGGATTTGGAACATACGTATCAAACATAGTAAAGTCCATAATAGCTGCGCTAAAATTCACACCATCTTCCATAGCACTTTTAATGCTTGATTTTTTTATAGTACGAGCTCTAGTTACGCCTGTATAATCTAAAAACTCAATGCGAATATATTCAATTCCTTCTTTTTCAATTCTCTCTAGTACTTGTTCTCTAGTTGTCACTTAATACCTCACTCCATTAAACTAATATTCTTTAATAATTTCATAGCAAAGTTAACGTAAAGATTAACTCCTGTAGCTAAAACTGTATCATCGAAATGGAATTTAGGATGATGTAAATCATAGGATACTTCATGATCTTTTTTTATTCCTAAGCGAAAATACAAACTTGGTACCGCTTCGGAAAAGTACCCAAAATCATCAGCTCCCATGGAAGGGTCTTTTAATTTATATACTTTTTCCGCTCCAAGTAATTGTGTCGCCAATTCTTCAAACTCTTTTGTAATAAAACGATCATTTTCAATTGGTGGTGCACCTAAAATAAATTCTACCTTTACCTTTGCATCCCACTGAACTTCAGCAGCTTTACATACTTTTTCAATTTCTGTTCTTAGCTTTTTTCTCACATCTGGTTGTAATGCTCGAACTGTGCCTTCTAAAACCACCATATCCGCTACTACATTACTTGCTTCTCCCCCACTTATCTTTCCAACGTGAATAACCCTGGGATGCACGGGATTAAAGCTTTTGGCAGTAATCGTGTGGAGATTCTGTATCAGCTGTGCAGAAATCGCAATCGCATCCACTGCTTGATGAGGTCGAGCACTATGTCCACCCTGCCCTTTGATGACAATTTTAAAATCATCACAAGAAGCGGTTATACTTCCTTCTTTTATGCCAACTGCTCCGAATGGAACATACGGCCACACATGCAGCCCTACTACAGCCTCAATAGTTGGATTCATTAAAATTCCTTTTTCAATAAGGGCTAAAGCTGCTCCATCAGCCTCTTCACCTGGTTGAAAAATGCAACGAACTGTTCCTTTTAGAAGCTCTTTATGCTTATACAATTCATACACCGTTCCTAGTAATATTGCTGTATGGCCATCATGACCACAAGCATGCATCACATGATCTCTTTTCGAAATAAACTCAACATCCGATTCCTCTTTGATCGGTAAAGCATCAATGTCTGCTCTTAACCCGATTGCAGGACCTCTACTTGATCCTACAATATCTACAAATACGCCTGTATCACCAATAATTTGATAGGGGATTCCCCAGCCTTCCAACAAGCTTTGGATATATGCAGAAGTTTCAAATTCTTTGAAAGACAACTCTGGATATTGATGCAAAAATCTACGTATATTAACTATTTCATCACTTAGTTCAGTTAAAATTGGTTGATTCATTTGTAGCTTCCTTTTCTTTCTTATCTTTAAAGGCATTTTTATTAAAAATAATAAATAAAACGAATAATATGGTTAACCAGATTCCGCCTCGTATTAGAGTCATCAATGAACTGATGAAAGATCCATATAGAATCCCTACTATACTAATAAATCCCAATATAGGAAACAACGGAAATAACGGCTGCTTCCAAGATAATTTACTAATCTCTTCTTTACACTTAACTCGATATATAACCCCAGCAATCAGCGCAAGGAACCAAGAGAATAACCATGCAATTACTAACTGATTTGATAACTCAATATAAATAAAATCTGGATTGATTTGACCAATCAAAATTAATACAATAGTAGCCGCCCATATCACAATAATTGCGTTTACTGGTGTATAAGTTTTAGGATGAATAGTTCCCAAAAATTTTGGAAGCATTCCTTCTCGTGCCTGTTGATAGAAAATACGAGATGTAGCATAAATTGTTCCCATTAAAATAGTAGTTGCAGCAGCAATCCATGCAGCAGTATTCATGATAAACGCACCTGCTACTCCAAATACTTTTCCAGCGGCTACAGTAAATGGAGAACTTTCTATTGTAACTTGATTCCAAGGGATGATACCTTGTAGGACAAAATGTGCGAACGAATAAATCGCTATAAAAGTTATGCTTGACCAAATTAATCCTCTTGGTAAATCTCTTTCTGGATTAATTGCTTCTGCACCTGCGGTTACTAGTGTCAGTGCTCCTAAATAAGCATATGTTCCAAGCGGAATTGCTCCGAAGAATCCTTCTAAACCATGTGGCATAAACGGTGTAAAGTTATTAAAATCTACTTCTTTAAAACCAAGAATTGCAAATAAAACCATTACCCCTACTAATGCAAGGACTAAATATAACTGCGTACGAGCTGCTATCACTGTACCTAACATATTAATACCAGCAAATATAGTAATAAATAAAATAGCAAAGAAAGCTGGCCACCACTCACCTGTCAAATTAGGAAAGTACCACATAGTGATTTTTCCTAGAGCAAGACCTACACTCCCCCCTGCAATAATCCATCCAATAGCAAACGTAATACCAGCTAAGAAACCCCACGATTTACCCATAAATCTCTCTACCCACATGGACATAGCCCCGGCATTTGGCATTGCAACTGCCATTTCAGTTAACGCAATAATTAGAAACAACTGAGAAAAACCTGCGAGCATATACGATACTATAGAACTCGGTCCTGCAATCGCTATTCCTTGGCCCATCAATAAAAAGATTCCATCACCGACAACCGCTCCAACCCCTAAAGCCCAAATATGCCAAAACTTCAATGTTCTTTTAGGCTCTAAGTCTAACGTTAGTTTTTGACTCATTTCTTATCCCCCTAGTACTTTATAATTTTATTTGATAAGCTTCTTCAAAATTTTTGTATAAAATCATTTCCCCGATGTATCGCGCCTTTTCAGCACTCATATAATCTTTTTCCACCCAGCCATTTAATACACGTTCAAAACATTCGATGAACAGCTTAACTCCCATCCAATTCATTTCTGGAACAGTAAATGCATCGGAACCGTACATTACTTTGTCAAAAGGAGCCAACTCCAGAACTTGTGAAATAATTCGCTCCACCCCATGACCTGTAAATGGATTTTGCAAGGAGATATCCATATAAACATTTGGAAGAATACTAACAATAAAAGCTGCTTCTTCCATCCACGGATACCCTCCATGCACTAAATGAACCTTCGTATTTTTATACTTTTCTTTTCGAAGTGTATCTAGCAAGAAACTTGGGCTAGCTTTCGTCATGACAACTTCTCCATCGCCGATTCCCGTATGAATATGCATAAACTTATCCGCTTTTGTACACGCTTCCATCGCTATGTGAAAGCAGTAATCTCTAAATGCTTTAGCTGGAGAACGATCATTTTCCAGAAATTCTTGATATGCTTTTTCCGCATCTTCTTTGTTCATCTCTTGAACTTCAAGCCCGCTACGATACGCAATAATTGTTTTTAGACCAACTACTTCTTCCTTACTCAAATCCCGGGTCAATTGATTTTGATATTTTTCCATAAAATCGTCAAACGACAGATTTTGCTTTCCAAGAGAAGTCATTACTGGTTCAATTCGACTTATCTCCCAAACCTGTGTTCCGCAAAGTTTTTCAAACTCTTTTCGATTTAAAGGTGGTTGAGGATAACCAAAATCCATAATGGTTCCAACTAGATTTACATCTTCAAACAATTCTATTGAATAAGCGCTATAATCTTTTGCTTTTTTATTACGAATATCCACAATAGACTTCAGATCTTCTTCACATCCATAGTAGTTGGACATACTTCTAAGGAGTAGTTGAATCCACATATTTGACCCTGGATAAGGCTGGTGCTTCTCAATCCTATCAATGCTTGAAAACATTTCTGGAATAACAGAAAGAGATAACTTTCTTAAAAAACTAACCGGTGTTTCCAACTCTTTACTAGCCGAAAATGGGTGTGCATGTACATCCACTACTTTGATTCCACTTAAACTAACTTTTCCCACTAATATTTTCCTCCTTACTATTTACGAAAAAAATTTTGCGAAAAATATCTTTCTTCACTTAATAAAATTTGTAAAAAATACTGTACAACTAAATTATTAAGTATGATAGACTCGATTATAAGATTATTCAGAGTTTATAGACAACTAGTCGAAAGAAATTTTTCGGAGGTGACAAAAATTGAAACATCTCTCAACAAATATTGGTTTTGAAAAGATCGCTCCTTCCCTTTTTGAAGGGGTTATTATTGCGGATCTGGAGGGTTTTATAACATCGGTAAATAAAGCAGTTCTTGATTATTTTCCAAAACTAACAAAAAGTGATTTGATCGGAAAACCACTTAATTTCCTCATTCATTCGAAAGACTTAGATTTATTTATGGTAAACAAACAAGATATGCGAAATATCACAATTTCAATCGGTTTAAATCACTTACTTGCAAACTTTCGTTGCATAGACAAAGAAAATATATTAATTGTGTTTAAAAATATTACAGCTCTTCAAAACACTCTTAATGAATTAAACGAAGCAAATAATCAATTACGATTGTTCCATAACATTTTAGATAGGGTAGAAGAAGGTGTTTGTTTTATTGATAACAATCAAAAAATCGTTTTTTATAATAAAAAATTGGGAGAGTTAGATTCTAAAGAACCATCTGGTGTGAGAGAAGAACCTTATGAATCGGTGTTTAAAAAAGCAACATTTAAAGTCGATCCACTATTAAACTCTTTAGTGGAAGAAAGAAAAGTAATACAAAACGAATCTTTTTTTTCGAATAGTGGCAAGAAATACACGGTTAGTAATACAAGTGAGCCTCTTTTTTTGGGGAACAAAAAAATAGGTGCATTATCAATAGTTCGAGACTTTTCAAAAACCGATATGATAGTTAGTGACATGATACAAATGAAATTTGAAGAAAGCTATACGCAAGCTGTAAAAGAAATAGATCAAGAGATAATTACTCCCCCTTCCCTAACTAGTATAAATAAAACAATGCAAAAAATTTTTGGGGATATAGAAAGTGTTTCCAATTCGTCCTCAAATGTTCTAGTTTATGGAGAAAAAGGTGTAGGGAAAAATTTTATCGCTAGTCATATTACGAAAAATAGACCTTTCTTTAACTTGAATTGCGGAGCAATATCAAGTCCATTATTGGAAAAAACATTATTTGGAGATAGTAAATCCACTGGATTATTATTAGCACTAGCAAATGGGGGAACTATATTATTAGATGAGGTAAATGCTATTGATGTTTCATTGCAAGAAAAACTATTAAGAGTATTGCGTGATCATAAATTACTTGTAGATAATGGAACCTCAGAGGTACCAATTAACATTAGGTTTATCTCTTTAATGAACGAAAAACCCGAAATAGCGCTTAAAAACAATCACTTGTTAGAGGAAATGTTTTATATTTTGGCAGGAGTGTCTATGCGAGTTCCCTCCCTTCGTGAAAGAAAAGAGGATATCCCATTACTTATCGAACACTTCCTGAAAAAACAATTTATGCTCCATGAAAATTCCATTAGCATTTCGGAAGAAGCACTTGAAATCTTATTAAAATATAATTTCCCAGGTAATATAAGACAGCTAGAGTACATCATTGAAGGTGCCACTGCTCTATTGGGTAACGGCACAATAATAACTGCTGAACATTTGCCGGTTTATATACTAAAAGAACAATCTGCATTAGCAGTTGTTGATTCCACCATTACTTATAAACCTTCTTCCCTGTCGTTAACTGAGCAAGTAGAATCTTTTGAAAAAGAGATTATCGCTAACACACTTAAAAACACCAATTTCCATATTACAAATGCTGCTGAGAAGCTTGGTATTACACGACAAAGTTTAAATTATAAAATCAAAAAATACGAAATTACCATTATGCGAGGAGAGATTTAGAAATGAATCAAGAAGAGCTGCTCCAAAAAGATAAAGAGCTTATTTCGGAAGGCTTGAAGCTTCGTTTCCATCCAATTACAGTGAAAGAGGCAAAAGGTTGTTATATTACCGATACCAATGATCAACGATACCTTGATTTAACAGCTGGATGGGCAGTAGCAAACGTTGGCTATGGGAGAGAATCTATTGCAAAAGTTATTCATGATCAATATGTAAAACTCTCTTTTACGACACAATTAAGTGCTCCAAGCGAAACAATGATTCAATTAGCGGATAAACTGGTGGAGATTGTTCCAGGTAATTTTGAAAAGAAAGTATGGTTCGGACACTCCGGTTCTGATGCAAATGATTTAATTAGTAAGTTTCTTCCGGTCTCTACAGGTCGAAATAAGATGATTTCATTTATCGGTTCTTATCATGGGCAAACGATGGGTGCCTCTTCTCTTTCGGGGCATAGTGCACAGGCTAAATTTGAAGGGAAAGGAAATGTAGTAAAAATTCCTTACCCGAATGTATATAGACCTTTTAGTGGGATAAGTGATAACTTGACTGAACAAACAATGCATTTCTTAGAAGAAGTCTTTGCCACTATTTGCCCTGCTGAAGATACGGCAGGTGTTATTATTGAAGCGATTCAAAGTGATGGAGGAATTGTCCTTCCACCAGAACAATTTTTGAAGGAGCTGCGAGAAATCTGTGACCGTCATGGAATTTATTTGATAGTGGATGAGGTTAAAGTTGGTATGGGCCGAACAGGAAAATGGTTTTCTTTTGAACATACCGGAATTATTCCTGACGCAGTAGTGTTAGGTAAATCACTTGGGGCAGGACTGCCAATCAGCGCCGTAGTAGGGAGAAAAGAAATATTGGATACGGTTGCTGCCGGCCATATGTTTACAACGAGTGGAAATCCTATTTCTACCTCTGCAGCTATCGAAAACATTCGAATCATCAAAGAGGAAAACTTGATAGAAAACGCAGATAAACAAGGGAATCTGTTCTTAACTGGCCTACATAAGCTAAAAGAGAAATATGAGTGTATTGGAGACGTGCGAGGAAAAGGGCTTTCCATTGGTGTAGAAATTGTCACTGACCGAGACTCAAAAAAACCAGATGCCATAAAAACGGCAGCCCTTTGTTACCATTGCTATGAAATAGGCTTACTAATTTATAATGTAGGAATTTACGGAAATGTGTTAGAAATCACTCCACCGCTTTCTATAACTACCGATGAAGTGAACGAAGCACTAAGCTTTTTAGATCAAGCATTCCAAGACATTGAAAATGGAAACTTCCAATTAGAAAAACTGAAAGAATACGCCGGTTGGGGATGAATACCAATGTAAAGAATCTGTCCAAAGTCTAATCGAGACTCGGGCAGCTTCTTTTTTATTTGGTTAATTTTCTTTTATAAAGTTCAGAATACTATTTACGTTCCCATTCATTCACACGATAGAAGTGTTTGTTCCACTCTTCCTCTTTAACTTTGATGAACTCTTGCCAAATGGTCGTCCAATTCTTTCTGCCGATACAATATCCTTAGAGAGATGGTCTAGAGCTTCTTTCAAATTACGCGGAATCCATTCAACGCCTAGTGCTTCAAGTCCTGCTCGGATAAATATCCGGCATCTTTCTCTAATGGAGCTCCTGAACCTATTCTTTGTTGGATACCATGCAATTCTACAGCGATAAGTGTGCGGGAGATAAAAGGTATAGGTTACATGTGCTAGTTGCTCCACAGTATTCAAGTCTTCTTTCTCTTCGTGCTTCTAGAACACTCGCTAGAACGGATCTATTTCGCCATAGCACATATGTGCAGATGCACATAGACCCGAAACTAACGGAACCAATAATAAAAATTCAAAGAATACACTTGCTGGGGATAAACAGTAGAATGTATGACAGGAGTGTTACTGGTGCCTGGCACCAGTAACACTCCTGTAACATTTAATCAAATCTTTATAATTTTAGGAAGCTTTTTGAGTGTTTGTGGATACTGATTTTTTCCAAATGAGATTAGCCCATTCTGGGTGATCGATAAATGGATTGCGATTCCCTTGCCATTTTTGGATGACCTTGTTTCTATTTCTCTCGAATTCATCTACCGGATCTGACTCATTCCACTCTAATAAAACGGACAGCTTGCCATGAAATGGAACACTTCCATTGTCTACCTTATCGTTTAACTCTAGGTCCACTTTATCGCCTTGTTCATAACGTGTTGCCATATAGAATAAAATACGCGCAACGTCACCCTTTACTCGATCAGGTGGTTCGAATGAATTGGAATCCTTATAACATCCATTACAACCACTAACAGGACTTCCTCCAATATCAAAATCTAAGTTTCCTCTAGAACTATTCACTTGTACGTCTGTTGGGCGTAAATGGTGGATATCCGTTCCTGGACCCATACTTGTTCCAAAACCTCCGTGTGATTGGGCCCAAGTATGTTCTCGGTTCCACTGACCAACATTACCACCATTACTATTTTTAGAACGTGAGATTCCGGAGTAAAACAAAATGACATTGTTTGGATTTTGAGGGTCCTCATCAGTTTCACGAAGTGCTTCCCATGCTTTATCATAAGATAGCTGAGTATGGTCATCTATAATCTCATGAAGTGCTGCTTTTAAAGATAGCCCTTCTTTACCGAATGCATCTTTATAATATATATCAAGTGGTGTTTCTCCTTGTGAATCCGTTTTAAATGTTACTGTAAAGCTCAATGTAGAAGTATTTTTCCCATCACTTGCAGTAACCCCTACAATGTGGCTGCCTTCTGCAAGATTTAGTTTTAACGTATTATTGTCTATTGTTCCTTTTGTAGAAGTATAAGTTAGAACGTCATTTTCTGGATCCGAGAAATGGTCTGTTAGCAAAATCGCTAAAGTTTCTCCCGTTTTAACGTTTGAGTTAGGGATGATTTTTTTTACGATAGGTGCTTTATTCTCACCGGGCAAAGAAGGAACCACAATTGGTTCCCCTTTTACATTTGTAAATAAAACTGTTCCTGCACTCGCTTCGTTTAAATATTCAATTTCTTGAATATTTTCTGCTCCACGGATTTCCTTAACATTTTTACCATCGATAATAACTTTTTGTACTTTCGTTCCTTTAAAATCAACGATAGCTCCAGCTTGAGAAGGCTTTAATGTTACATTTGTATTTTCAAACCCCACTCCTGTAAATTCTGCATAAGCTGCACCATTAAAGATTATGCCCTCTGTAATCTGTGAATCTCCATCCAGTGCAATAGACACACTTGGTTTACCTATAATTATTTTTTTTGTATGAAGCTTCTTAAAGTTATATGTTTTTTCAGCTGTAATTGGAGTTACAACTTCGTCATCAGCTAATAAATCAATTTGTACCATTACCGGATCATGGTCACTTGCTCGACCAGCCATATCTGTAAAGTCTGCATTTATATGAAGAATATCAATTTTAGTTTTATTTTCTAAATTCTTCGTAACTAAAATATGATCTAATACTTGTGAGTTACCTTGATACAGATACGTGTAACGATCAGAAGTTTCCACTTTATTAATCAAATTCGTCATTAAAGCACCTTCATGAATCTTAAGTGATTCTGAGAATTGGTAATCATTAAAGTCACCTAGCGAAACAATATTTGCATCAGGATTTTTAGTTTTAATATCTTCTACAAAGTTATAAACGACATTCGCAATTTTATGACGTTGTATTTCACTATCGTAAATTGGCGGTTGAATTGCTCCAAATAAAGGAGTATCGCCAGATTTAGAGTTCCAGTGGTTAGCAATAACGATTACACTCTCACCTTTGAAGTCAAATTGAGCGGCTAAAGGTTTACGACTGCTTATGAAAGCCTCATTAGTAGGATCAATACGACCTGGATTATGCGTTAACTTACCATTTTCGTAACCAACCGCAGTAGTAGCAGTTCCCGCAGAAATACCTTCAGTAAGTTTTACACGTTCTGGATTGTAAAGGAACCCAACACGAATATTTGCATTTGGTGCTCCGCCGTCTTGATTGTTGACTGGGTCGATGTTTACATACTTGTAGTCGACACCGCCAGCAGCTTTAATAGCAGCTATTAATCTTTCATAACTTTGATTCGCTTTTGAGTCACCAGAGCCCTCTCCGTTATTATCTTGAACTTCCGTTACCCCAATAATATCAGGATTTTTCATATCTTGAGCAAAAGCTCTTGCTAGTTTATTCGCTTTATCGTTTGAAGTTTCGCTCGTGTTATTCGAGAAGTTCTCTAAGTTATAAGAAGCAATCGTTAATTTATCTTCTGCTTTTTCAATTGTTGTTCTTTCAGGTGTTGAAGAACCTTTTGTATAAGCTTTTTTCATTTCGTCTAAAGATGCATAGATTTTAAAGTTTTGAAACGAATAACCAACAATACCCGTAATCGGCCCTTTAAATTTATCTCCAGTTGCTACTTCAAAATCACGCCCAGGTCCATTTGGTTCTAATCGGAATTGTATGCGATTTGGATTTTGGTTCCCCTCTTCATACAATACCCCGCCGTGTAGTGAATTTGTTGGAGCATTTTCTAGTACGGTAATCAAGTCGCCATGCTCTTGAGGAGCAACAGCTTTCACATTACCAACCTCTACTCGCATTCCTTCAATACTTTCCCAGAAATCAATTGCATCAACAGTTGGATTGAAAACGGAAAGATTATCGCTATCAATTTTCTCTAATGACATTTTTGCTTCATCGATAATGATTGTAGCTGGTAATGCTAAACCACTTTTTTTCACTACAACTTTACCACCTTGATCATTACGAACGTTGATTTGTGTTGTCTTTAAATCAGTCTCTTGACGATCTGAATAACCATCATATGCATATTCATCAACTTTACCTGTTACAGATACTAAATCTCCAACCTGAATAGGCCAAGCACTATTTCCACTGTAAAGTAAAATTGCTTCAGAAGTGTTTGGATTATTATCTGCAAATTCATCAGGAGTTTGAATCGTATAATAATTTGCGTTTCCTAATTTAAATGAATAGGTAACGATTCCCTCAATTCCCTCAACTGTTTGATCATCGAATTGTGAAGTATGCCCTTCTCCTTGAATATCGTGGATTTCCAATTTACCAGTAACTGTGTAGTTAAATGTGGACACCTCACTTAAAGTACCGTCTTGCCCTTTTACGATCGCCTTCAGTGTTTTGCTTTCTTTAATTTCAATTGGATTAACATATTTAGTACTAGCAACTGTTGGTTCAGTGTCATCCAATGTGTAATAAATTTCTGCATTAGCAGTAGAAGTTGATAAAGTCACAGTAGTTCCACCAATATATGTCCCACTTCCTGGTGTTGCAACCGCTTGTTTTAATGAGGAACTGTCTACTATAATATCTTGAATCGAACGAGGAATAATTTGATATGCTGTATCAAATTGCTGCACGATCCCTATAATTGATTCATACGTATTTCCAACTTTTAATCCTAAATCTCCTCTTTCATCACGAATAACAAAATTTACAGTTCCATCGGTAGCAGTATAGTTATTATTAGAATCTACAGCAGTTAATGTAACATTTTTTGCCTGAACTAGAAGTGATTCATTTTCTTCATTCATATCTGCACCTGTTACAACTTTTGGTGCTGGTACGCCAACATTACCTTTATTTTCAACTACTGTTGCACTGTCTAATTGCAGCAACCCACGAAATTCTGCTAATGTACCAGAAAGAGTTACTTCTTCCCCTGCTTTTATTGTGAGACTTGTAGGACGTACAGCAATTCCTCCTGTAGCATCTTGTACAGAAATAGAATTTTTCAAATTAGCAGCCACAATTCCTTTAATTGTAACTTTTGAACCTAATGTAGTTTTGCGAGCATCTGCAATTGAAAGGACATTTGATTCACCAATCACAGTATAAGTAAATTCTGCTTTAGGACTATTTTCGAATCCCTCTTTTACCGCAATAGCTTTAATTGTCATGTTTTTATCGATGACAATTGGAGCCTCATATTCTTTACTTGAAGTAGTAGGCTCTGTTCCATCAGTAGTATAGTAGATCACAGCCCCCTCGGTTTTTGTAGATAATGTAATTTCAGTTCCTGCTGCAACACTAGAAGCAGGAATTGATGGTGTAACTGCTTCAACTTTGTTTTCACCTGGAATTGTTCCCCCGGTATCCATTGTGTGAGTACCTAAATTCGAAGAAATATCTTTTGCAAATGATGTCCATTCAGCCGATGCCGAAAAGGAATCATTTATTATTTTATCGCCACTTGTAATGTTGCTATTTCGAACTAATGTAGTATCTGTTCCATAATTGCCTCTTTGTCCAACTTGACCAAAGGAATCGACTACTGCACCTGATTTTCTTAATACAAGAGCATCATCACCATTAAAATTTATAACGCTAACATTTTCTAAATTTCCTTTGCTTTTAATATCTGTATTTGCATCATTGTGATAAAGAACATATGTCTTGTCATTATCCAATGCACCTGATAATTTTAATGTAGCGGTAGCTGCAGTAGCACCATTTGCATAAAGCTCAAGTGAATAATCGCTTAAGTTAATAGATTTACCTGTGCCATTATAAAGTTCAATAGCTTTATTAAAACCACTTCCCTCAATATACTCTGAAATAATTAAATCTGAAGCATTAGTTGCAGCAACTGTAGTTGATGGAAACACTGGTAAGACTAGACTCACTATTAAACTAGCAGATAAAAAAGCATTTAAGGGTTTTTTCCAAGTACTTTTCCTCATCTATATAATTCTCCTTTTATATTAACGATTTTTGTAATCAATATAGAAAGCCTCCTAGAAGGCTTTGTATAGAATCTATAGAATCATTTCCCCATCTACTGTTAAACTTTCTAAGTCAAAATTTATTCCTTCTATCCCTGATAGGTCTACATTTCCAGTAACCTTTACGTTTGAAATAGATAATGTTTCTTTTGGAGTACCAATTAATATTAAATTACCTTTTATAACTGCATTTTCTAGTTTCTCCGCATCTGTAACAATTACGGTAACGTCACCCTCATAAACCTTTGGTGTTTCTACTGTTCCTGAGAAATCTTCCGCAGCAATAGGTTCTTTCACTCGATCTTTAACATCTACAATTCTTCCTTCAATTTTAGTAGGTATTTTTTCTAAAGACTTTAAATGATCTCTAAAGTTTTCCCAATCGGAAAGGCCAAGGTCATTTACTTTACCAGCATCGTAGAGTTTTTTGAAAACTGTGTAATTGTCTCCACCTTGTGCTGTAAAGTAGTTAGTTGCAACTGTGTAAGTTTCATTATCTTGAATTTCAACATATTCACCTTTACCTTTTTCATAAGAAATTGACACTACGCGTTCCCCTTTTGGCTTAGAGGAATCAAATTCTACTTTTGCTCCAGCAACATGTAAGAAGCCACCATTTTCTAATGGGTATACACCAAAACTAGTTTCAAATGCTTGTTTTAATTCAGCACCCGTAATCCCCATTGTTGATAAAGTATTTCCAAAAGGTAAAACTGTGATTACTTCACCAACAGTTATTGGACCTACTCCAATCTCTGAACGAATTCCTCCACCGTTTTGGAACGCCATGATAACCTTAGGATTAATTGATTTAGCTTTTGCCAACATACCATCTGCTATAAGATTTCCTAATATTGTTTCATTTTTACGCACACTTGGTTTTGTATTGTCCCCATTTGTACGAGGATTTTCTAGCACTACATCTGTAGACACTCCTATCTCGGTTTTAGCTATCTCATCCACTCTTGGTTTGTATTTGCCAAGAATTGTTTTAGCTTCAGGGTCCTCTGCTAGTTTTCCAACCTCAATCAACTTTCCGTCTTGTCCAACAATTTTACCCTTTTTATCAAACTCTATATTTAGCGTTCCTAGGTAATCCCCTTGAGAAGATGCTTGAACGATAATTGTTTTGTCCTTCGCTACTCCCTTTTCATCCTTATCTATAATTACAGGAGCATCTAGTTTTGTATGACTATGTCCACCAATAATGACATCAATTCCATCAACATAAGCAGCCAATGATAGATCATTATCCACTTCAGGATTGTCATCGTATCCAATATGAGTCACAGCTACAATTTTGTTCACTCCCATTTTTTCAAATGCTTTAACTGCTTTTTCTGCTTCTTCCATATAGTTTGAAAAAGTTACTTTCCCTGGACTTGAAAGACCTTTTGTTTCAGCAGTGGTTAACCCGAAGAAACCAACTTTTTGCCCATTAATTTCTTTCACAATTCCATTATAAATTTCCCCATCTTTTGGCTTACTTGAGATCAAATCACTGAATAATCCTTTGAATTTATCATCTGCTGAAAAATCTGCATTTGCACTAACAAAAGGGAACTTAGCACCTTTAATGAATTCTGCTAATGCTTGATGTCCTTCTGGAGTAGAGCCAAGATCGAACTCGTGGTTACCAAATGTCATCAAGTCATAGCCTGCTAGATTCATTAACTCTAAATCTGCTTGACCCTTATACTCGTTAAAATAAAGTGTTCCGGAGAAAACATCTCCAGCATCTATAAGAAGAGCATTCGGTTTTTGCTTACGAAATTCTTTAATCGCTGTAATTCGTTTAGTAGCAGTTTCCACTTTTGCATGGGTATCGTTAGTATGCATCAATGACAATTCAAATGTTGTATTGTTACCACCACCATTATTTCCTCCACCATTGTTATTCCCACCGTTATTGCTTCCACCGTTATTACTCCCACCATTATTGCTTCCGCCATTGTTACTTCCACCATTGTTGTCTTTAGCAACCTTCAAGCCTGCTCTTGCCTGGTCCACCAATTGTTCTAACGTGGTATTTGCATAGCCAACATTTGTAGAAGTTAATAGGGTTGTAGCAAGAACTGTGGCGATTACAGACTTTTTAATCGTATTTTTTTTCATAGTTTCCCTCCTACTGGTATTTGTAAATTTTATTCATAGAAATTTAAATTAGTACAGAACCTCTTAAAGATAATTATTTTAAATATTAAGTACAATCTGAAAATTGTTAAAAGTAAGTAAACTAATATTTACAATTGTATAAACTATAAGAACTTTAAAGTAAAAATCACATAAAAAAGTGCTACTCTACTGGATTTTTATCCAAAGAATAGCACTTTTCATTGTTAATAATTATTTACAAACGCTTCATAACCAAAATAGACAGATAGCAGAGATAACGCAGCAAAAACTAAATACTCTATCTTTCCCCCAGTTTTAGTCGTAAGTGGGAAACGAATCGTTACTTTCAAAGGAAACAATAGTTTGATCCCATTTTTAGTTGCCATGTCCAAAATATAATGACTAACCATCCCAACTAGTATCCCTACTGTCACCGACTCGTTTTTCAAGAATGTTGTTAATAAAACCTCGATTAGAAATAAAAATAACAAACTATGCGTAAAAGATCGATGCCCAAAGATTGTATTAATAACCTTTGAAACTATCGGAAGCTTCCGACCGATGGTGCTCCCTCCATGGCAAATATCCGGTATTAGTGCCCCTACGACACCTGCCCCCAGCAAAATAACCGGATCATAATGGGAGACTTGTGCAAAAGCAAGACTTGCTGCTATACCGCCTACGATGTGTGTGTTTCCTGTCATGCTTGTAATTCTCCTTTAGTCAATAATTCAATTATCACTTTACACTATGTATACAAACGAAATAAAGAGCCATCGAACCTATATTCGATAACTCTTTCTTCATTCTATTTAACTTTAAAATTTACCAAAACTGTCTTTTGAAGTGCTCCGCCAGATTTATCTGTGAGTTTATTTGTGATCATCAACTGATATGCACCAGGCTTATACCCCTGTTTAGGCGGCGAAATAAGGATTTGCTTATTATCTATTGATACTTCTATCCCAACCGGTACTAGCTTAGTGTCATCCTTAACTACATAAACAGCTTCTTTTACACTTGCAGGATTTATTCCTTTAGTTAAAGTTACCGTCCACATTTTGTCTGCTGCCACTAATTCCGGTTTATCTATTTTGTTTCCCCATTCACCTGTGTGATTGGGAAAAGGACCATTAACGGGAATTGAATAGTTTAATAAAAATTGATCAGCCAATACCTTATAACCCGCTTCATTTGGATGAATGTCTTTTGGATTTTCCAAATAAGAGGCACCGTTTTTATCAAAGGCTGAAGCTACCTCCACGAAATGGACTCCCTCATTTTTAGCTAGAGTTGCCAAGCGATTATTTACAATACTAAAAGCAAGTTGTATCTGTTTTTTTGACTCTGTATTTTTCAAATGAGGAAGAGGAAAATAATAACCAAACAAATAAATATCTGCTTCTGGATTTAAAGCTTTCACCTGTTGAATCGCAGTAGTCATATTACCAGCGACCTTATTTAAAAGTGCTGTTGCTTTTGTAAGATCTGTATTGATACTTTCATCATTTGGATTATACATTTCATCAATAAAATCATTCGCTCCACTAATGATCGTAATGAGCTCTGCATTTTTTAATGATTGCTGCACATCCCCACGCTTTAACGTCTCCAACAAACCAACGCTCGTTTCACCAGAAGTCGCATATTCCTTTGTAAAAGAACCTAGCATATTTTCCTTTGCAATAGCTTCACTAATCATATCCGTAAAACCCCTGCCAACTTTGTCTCCATAAGGCGTATGGCCAGAAGCCAACGAATCCCCTAAAGCAACATAATCAATTTTGGCATTCTCCGCCTGTACAATCGGAGCTCCCAAACTAAACAAGAAAAACATAAAAGCCACCAAAAACAGCAAACACTTTCTCAATGCACAATCCCCTTCCCATCCATTTTCTTCATTTTACCCCACGCAAATCCACATTCCAATATCACTTTAAAGTTTTAAATTTGTTGTTCTGTTGCTTAGTGTTACAAGTATGTTACTGGTGCCAGGCACCAGTTACATACTTGTAACTTTTCCTTCCAACGCAAAAAAGCGACCGAAGTATATATACTCTAGTCGCACGTCCTTATATCTCTTTTCTAATCTCTATCTATTACACTTTAACATTCTCATTTTTATAGGAGATATTTTTTAGTGGTAGATCTTTTTTAAAACGAAAAGTATCGTGAGTTCTTCTTAATAGGATTGTTACCTATGTATTTTTTTAATCACGATGGATCGTGCGGTAGGTATCAATCGTGGCGTGAAGCCTCTGTTTTTGTTTTAATAGTACATTTTTAGAAACATTAACGATATAAGTTTCGCCATTACTAAAGGTTATTTTTGATTTTCCTTTTCCAAGGGATTCAACTTCAAAATGATGATTAAAGATCCAAATACACTCCAGGTTTTTGGATGACATTGTTGGGAATGCCCCTACGCCATTTGGATCAATAAGAAGTGGTGTTTTAACAAAATAATTCATCAACATTTTAATCGCTTGAATTCGTCCCTCTAGAGTAGATGCATATTGAATGCACGCATTTCCCAATAGTTGTTGAACTGATAATGGTGAATAATAAATTCCATGTGTCTTAATGATTTTTGCTTTGTGTTCACCTGTAAATACGGATGCAAGTAATAACGTGTCTTTGTTTATAAAGAAACATTTCTTCAATAAAATCCTCCTTTTCCTCCTATAGTAATATCCTACCAAATAACCATATGCTTGTATAGTCTAATTATACTGAAAATATGTAATAGTTTGAATTATTAATATATATTAGGTATGTCTTCCAATATAAAACAATTAGTTTGAATGTCATATACATAGTGTTTTCTCTAATCAAACGTTCTTTTTACCAATTAGATATATATTCCAATAGCAATTATGCTATTGCTACCTAGGAATAAACGAATCGTGCACGACTCCAAAGGAACGTCCATTGAACACGTTTGAAGACACATTAAATCAGTACGAGCCTATGATTTCTTCCTGCATTAGAAAATTAAATATCTACAAAAACCACGAATTATACAGACAAGCTGGGAGAATCGCTTTATGGAGGGCATGGGTAAAATTCGAAGCGGAAAAAGGTGAATTTGCTCCGTATGCATACCGCTGCATATACGGATCCATGCTTGATGAATTAAAAAAAGAAAAACATGAGGAGGAAACAATTAACCCCATAGAAGATGAAAAGCTATCCTTTCTTCTAGAGCAAGCATTAGTAAAAAGCATCCAAAATGAAGACCTGAGTCTCGCACTCGAGACCCTAACAACAAACGAACGCGAATTAATCCTCTGGATTTTCGTCGAAGGCATCTCCCTTCAACAAGCAGCTACACGAGCAGGGATCACCATTCCAGGGATTAAGAAAAGACGTGAGCGGATGTTGAATAAATTGAGAAATTCATTAAAAGTGAAAAAATAATAAGGAAAGTCACCTTAGAGTTGGATTGAATTTTGCTATTAAGGGGGAGCATACGATAATTCTATATAGACTTCCGATATGTGTAAATAAACTTGCGAATAGAACTTGACCTTCCGATACGATAAAAAGCCCCCTGTAAATGTGGATTCTACAGGGGGCGCTTGTATATTTAGGTTACTTTGTCGCGTTCCTTGATTTGTCGCGTACGAGGTGTAAGAGGTCTTGTTCAGCCATTTTTATCCATAAATATTAATAATCATAAACGACTACTACACTAGTGGATTTTTTTCCAACACACCTTTAAGCCTGGTAAGTATATTTGCTTATTTCATCATCTTCATAACCTAGCTCTTTTAAAATTCCTTTTGTATGCTCTCCTACGGTTGGAATTGGATTCATGACTGTCTCTATCTCATCAAAAGTTACAGGTGGTATCAATGCTTTTAATTTTCCAACTGGAGATTCTACCTCTCTCCAACGATTACGCGCTTCTAGTTGAGGATGATCGATTAAATCGTTTACCTTATTTAATCGTGCATTCGCTATTTTCTCTTTTTCCAGAAGGTTTATGATTTGATTGGGCTCCATCTTTTGAAAAACACTTTCAATTATAGCTTTCAATGAATCTTTATTTGCTACACGGTTAGAATTATTGTTAAAGCGGGAATCTATTGCTAGGTCAGGATTAACCAGTACATTTTCGCAAAACCGAACCCACTCTCTTTCATTTTGTATGCCCATAAAGACTAACTTTTGCTCACCTGCCTTGAAAGGACCATAAGGATAGATAGTAGCATGACTGGCACCTGTTCGTTTTGGTTCATTTTCTCCGTATCCAGAATAATACATAGGATAGCCCATCCATTCTGCTAATGCCTCTAACATCGATACTTCTAAAATTGCTCCTTTACCCGTTTTGTAACGAGCAATAATAGCTGTTAAGATACCAGTATATGCATACATACCAGCTGCAATATCGGCAATTGAGATACCTGATTTAGACGGGGTATCTTCTGTACCGGTTACAGAAACGAGGCCAGCCTCGCATTGAATTAGCAAATCATAAGCTTTTTTGTTCATATAAGGACCGTAACTTCCGTATCCAGATATTCCACAAATAATAAGCTTTGGAAACTTTTCTTTTAACTCTGTAGCACTAAAACCAAGACGATCTACAGCACCAGGTGCTAAATTGTGAATGAAAACATCTGCTTTTGACAGTAGTTTTTCTAAAACTATTTTCGCTTCATCTTGTTTTAAGTCAAGTGCAATAGATTCTTTTGAACGATTTGCCCATACGAAGTGACTGGCCATTCCTTTAACTGTTTTATCATAGTTACGAGCAAAATCACCTGTTCCTGGTCTCTCCACTTTTATAACACGTGCACCTAAGTCTGCTAGCTGTCTTGTAGCAAATGGTGCAGCAACGGCTTGCTCTAATGATACAACGGTTATACCTTGTAACGGCAACATATACATTCCTCCTTACATTTTAAACCAATCCAATCCATCTCCACCACGTCGATGCAACAACTACTGTTGCTATGATCGTTATAATAGTTGCGTATAAACCAGGTTTCAAAAAGTCTTTTTGTGTAATCATTCCACTGCTATGTGCGAGTATATTTGACATGGATTCAACAACTAACATAAATCCGAAAACACAAGTCAATCCAGTTGCGAATCCAATTGCTAATGGGTCTATCCCTGCATTCTGGGCCACGCTGATAATAATAGGAACCAAAACGACAACCGCAGTGGAAACATTCGATATCATTTTATGAAACAATTGTGCCATTACAATGACTATAAATACCGCCAATAATGGATCTTGAATAATATCCATAAACCAATTTACACTTAAATAATCACTAATTGTATCCGCGGCTCCAGAGTCTACAAACGCATATCCCATTGATAAAGTTACACTTAATAGCAAAACTGTATTGTAATTAATTTGAATAACCGGTTCCCAAGAAGCAACACCTATTTTAGGTAATGTCATTAGCACTACACCTAATGAAGCAGGAATACTGGGATGCATCCCATGAAGCGGTTCGGTTAGCCATAGACCAACTATTAAAATTAAGATGACTAGACAGTTGATTTCTTTTTTATTCACTGGACCTAATTCTTCTAATCTCTCTTTCATTTCATTTTCAATCATAGGAAAGTATTGTTGCTCTTTTGGTAATGGAAATACTTTTAATAAGAGAATCCATATAGAAGGAATTAATATAAGCCATAATGGGAGCGTATAAATAAACCATTGAAAATAAGTTATATTAACATCTGCAAAACGATTAAGAATTTCCACCGTTAATATATTTCCAATTGCCGCAGTCATGACTGCCGTTCCGCTAACGACACCCCCATAAGCAACTCCCAACATAATCATTTTTCTTAAATTACTTCCTGGTTTAGCATTTACAACTTCTATAATCATTGTAGAAACAGGTAACATTAAGGCTGTTCGAACAGCGGTGGATGGAATAAAGAACGCTTGAATTTGCTGAATAACAATAATACTTCCTAATAATCCCTTAGCATGACTTCCCCATCTCATTAAGATTTTGTATGTCAACCTCCTAATGAGAGAAGTTTCATTTACAGCTATTGCAAGCATCATACCAGCAACAATCAAAAAGGTAGCAGGCGAAGCAAATCCACTAAATATGACGGAAGAATCTGCAACCTTAAAAATAAGCATTAGTAATAATATAATCAGCCCTGTAAGTCCCATAGGAATAGGCTCTAAAGACCATAAAATGATTCCGAGCGTTATAATGCTCGTCATAATTTTGGCTGAGTATGAAAATGTATCTGGTAAACAGAGAAACACCAAGAAGAATCCTAATATAGCAAGAGAAATAGATGTAAAAGTTTTTAAGTCTTCCTTAACTAACTTTCTTCGTCTAAAACTTTCCCATTTATAGAGCATGACAAATCCAACCACCAAAATGATTAGTCTTAAAAAAGTTTGCAATTCGATGAAATCCAGCCTCTGACAGCAAATCTTGAATTACTTCTTCCGAAACAGATGACTCTGTTAAGGTCGCCTTCATTAATTCTTCCACTTTCTCTTCAGACATTTTTGTCGTATCCAGCCAATAGTCTTTCCAAAGATTAACAAGTTCTTTAAACTCTGGAGTATCAGGATCACCATATTTGCTAACGAGAACAAATGGTGCACCTGGTTTCAAATAAGATCTTACATTTTTAAGAAGTGCAAGCTTTTCATTTATATCGGGAATGAAATGAAGAACTAAGATACATGTTGCAGCATCAAAAGTGTAATCAGAGGGAACTTTTTCTATCGTTCCATTGAAAAATTCAACCCGATTATCCATTTCCATTTGTTCAGCCTTCATCTTCGCCACTTCAAGCATAGCTTTTGATGGGTCAACGACTGTAAACTTCCATTCTGTATTTGTAGGTCCAAAAGCATTTAGCTCATTACCACCTCCACCCCCAACAATTAGGAGTGAAGCATTATCTATTAGGTTCGCTCGTAGAAAAGTTTGCGAAAGCCGAAGCATCGGATCATAAGTAGGAAGATTTCGTCTTATCCCTTTGTCATATTCAGCGGCAATCACGTGATCGAATTCCAGTTTTTTAGTCATCCTTTCAACTTCCTTCTATTTGATATAAGCACCTTATTTCCCAATAGTTAATAGTAAATTATACAAATCGGATTTTGCTTCAAAGCCGATGCCCGGAACTTCCGGAAGCTTTACATAACCGTCTTCAACTGCATAATTATCTGCAAATCCACCAAATGGTTGGAATACCCCCGGGTAAGATTCATTTCCATGAAGTGCCAATCCAGCAGCTATGTTTAGTGACATTTGGTGTCCTCCATGAGGGATACAACGTCTTGAGGACCACCCATGTTCATCTAGCATCTCGAGAATACGTAAATATTCCACTAATCCATAACTAAGTGCACAATCAAATTGAAGAAAGTCTTTCTCGGGATTCATACCAGCATATCGAATTAAGTTCGTTGCATCTTGTAATGAAAATATATTTTCCCCTGTTGCGATTGCATGTGGGTATCTCTTAGAGAGCTCTGCTTGTAAATGAAAATCAAGTGGGTCTCCTGCTTCTTCATACCAAATCAATTCATAGTCTTTAATTTTCTCTCCGAATTCAATCGCGTATTTCAAGTCAAAGCGACCATTTGCATCGACCATTAATCCACTTCCTGAAGGTAAAATATCCAGAACAGCTTCAATACGATGTAGATCCTCTTTTAAAGAAGCACCGCCGACTTTCATTTTCACATCTTTATAACCTAATTCCAGATATCCCTTCATTTCATCTTGAAGTTCCTTCAAACCTTTGTCTGGAAAATAGTAACCACCAGCCGCATAAATGTATACCTTCTCGTCCACTTGGCCATTTCCATATTTTTCGGCAAGCAATTGGTATAAAGGCTTTCCTTCTATTTTTGATACTGCATCCCAAATAGCCATGTCTATAACACCGACAGCAACGGTTCTTTCACCGTGTCCACCTGGTTTTTCATTCGACATAATTATGGCATGTATTTTATGTGGATCTAGATTAGTCCCATCATCCGTTATAATGTCTTTCGCTTCTGCCTCTAGCAATCTAGGAATAAATCGTTCATTTAAAAGGGAGGTAGGAGCATAACGACCATTTGAATTAAATCCATAACCGACAACTGGCTTTCCATCTCTAATAACATCTGTTGTTATAGCTATTGCGGATGCAGTCATTTTACTAAAATCGATATAAGCATTTCTGATTGGACTACTAATAGGTACAGTCTTAACTTCAACATTCGTTATTTTCAAAGCACTCATCCTTTATATTTATTTTTAAATATTCTGAATTATTTTCTTGCAGTTTTTTAAGAATTGGTATGAAATAAAATGCTTTTCGCTTTTTTGTAAACTGGATAATCTACAAACTGATCATTTACCTCTATAGATGCTATTCCGTTATTTTCTGCCTCTTCAAATGCTTTTACAATAGCTGTCGCTTGATCAATCTCTGTTTTGGATGGGGAAAATGTTTGGTGTACGGCTTGTATTTGCTTAGGATGAATAATTAATTTTCCTTTAAAGCCAAGTTGTTTAGCGAGTTTCGCATCATTTTCCAAACCCGTTTCATTGTTTAATTCAGGATAGACTGTATCGATAGGAGACCCAATGCCAGCAGCTCTTGAAGCAATGACAATTTGTGACCGAGCGAATAATAATTCCAACCCATTTGGTGTAAGCTCGCAATCGATGTCTAACGAAAAATCAATAGAACCAAAAGCCATTCGAGCAATCAACTTATCTGATGTAGCAATAGAATGCGCAAATTGAATTCCTTTTGCTGTTTCTATCAATGGAATCACTTGAATAGGACGTGAGTGATTGGAAGAAAATTCACGTACTTTATTACAAACACTTCTTATACCATGGAAACTTTCCGATTTCGGAACCATAACACCAGATGCCCCACTGGATAACGCGCACTTTAAATCCATCTCCCAAAAAGGTGTATCCAAGTCATTTATTCTTACGATCATTTCTTTTTCATTACCAAACCTAATTAATGATTCTTTAACTATTTCTCTTGCACTTTCTTTTTCAGATAATGCAACAGCATCTTCTAAGTCCAGAATGACAGAGTCGGCATTGGAAAGAACTGCTTTTTTGATAATATCCATGTTAGTTCCAGGTACAAATAAATAAGATCTTGCTAGATTCATTGACGTCCCCTCTTTTAATACAGTTATGGTAAAATTGGGTATTCTCATTGATAAATGTCACACATAATGCTCCGAATATTTTTCATACAAACAGTAAGTAACTCTTTATGCAAGTTCTTCTATTTTGGCAATAATAGCATCCGTCACCTCGGTTGTGTTAGAGTTCCCACCAATATCAGGAGTCTTTATTCCTGACTGTAAAGTTTGTTCAATCGCATGTAACAAGACTGTTCCCATTTCCATCTCATCAAAGTGATCCAACATCATCTTGGCTGTCCAAATTTGGCCAACTGGATTCGCTATTCCTTTTCCATAAATATCAGGTGCCGAACCATGAACGGGTTCAAACATGGAAGGGTATTTACCGTTTAAATTTATATTTCCAGCAGGGGCAATACCAATACTCCCCATAATTGCTGCTCCAATATCACTTAAAATATCTCCAAATAAATTACTAGCCACAACTACATCCAATGTGTGGGGTTTTGTAATGAAAAAAGCTGAAAGTGCATCTATATGTTCACTTTTGGTTGGAATATCCTTATAGTTTTGGGAAACTTCAGCTAATACGTCATCCCAGAATGGCATAGAGTGAACGATTCCATTCGATTTGGTTGCACTCGTTAAATGACCATTTCTCTTTCTTGCTAGTTCAAAAGCATATTCCATGACCCGTGAAACTGCTTTTTTAGTGAAAATAGAGTTTTGAACTACTATCTCATCTATACCATGATGAACTCTGCCACCACTACTGCTATATTCACCTTCGCTATTTTCTCTGACAATCATAATATCGAAATCTCTTGGATTCGTTAATGGGGAAACTATTCCTTTTATTTGTTTAGCGGGCCGTATATTAATAACTTGTTCAAATTCTCGACGAATTTTTAACAAAAGACCTCCCAAGGAAATATGATCCTTTACGAGAGATGGGTCACCTACTGCTCCCAAAAAAATAGCATCACTTTGACTTAGTAAGTCTAAACCGTTGTCAGGCATCATTTTGCCGTGCTCGACATAATACTCAGAACTCCAAGGATAATGTGTATAATTAAGTGTTAACCCTCCGTGAACCTTTGCTATTGTATCTAAAACTCGAAGCGCTTCCGGTACTACTTCTTTCCCTATACCATCTCCAGGAATAACGGATATGTCCAACTTTTTCATTATAATCTCCCCTCGCCATACGAATTTTTTGCTTACTGTCTTCCGTTCTTTTCAATCATTCTTATTAAGTTTTCTTTCGTTCTAATAATATGCTTTTCTGTTACTTCTTTTATTTTGATGGCATCTTTTTCTTTAATATATTTCACCATTAGGCTATGTTCCTTATGAGATTCTGATAGATGATCCACTAGTAAACTTGGTGTATAAGGAGGTATACCTTTCCACAATGTATCAATATATCCTTTAATCCTTCTCCACGGACAAGCTTCTATAATAATTTGATGGAATTCTGCATTTATTTTCATGTACATTTCCATGTCTGTCTCACTATTTTTTAATCGAATCATTTGCTCATATAAATTTTCTAGTTCGCTAATATCTTCTTCGTCTAAAAAAGGAAGAGCTTTCACTACCGCTTCCCCTTCAAGCATGGCTCTTAGCTGGTAGATTTCTTCTATATCATCCGTAGATACAGGTGTTACAATTGCCCCTCTTCTTGGTTCAATACGAACGAGTCCTTCCACCTCAAGCTGTTTCAAAGCTTCTCGAAGAGGCATTCTGCTTACTCCCAGTTTCGCTGCCCATTCTTCTTGCATAAGACGATCGCCCATCTTAAATTCGCCTTTTAATATTAAATCTCTTAACTTAGTAGTAACTTTAAACTGTAAAGTTGCTCTATCTATCTCTGTTAGTTTGAATTTCTCCATGCTGCACTCCTTAATTTTCCCTATTCTCCTGGAAGTAAAGTCATTTCTGCTTTTATTTCAACATTAAACATTTCTTCTATATGTTTTACGATAGTTGTATGGTCCTGACTGCCTTTACCTTGTGACCACGCTTGTTTCCATAACTGAAAAGAAGCACTTGATATAAACAAAGGTACCTTTTCTTCTTCAGCCATACTCATCGCAATTTTCAAGTCTTTCACCATCAAATCTAATGTAAATCCTACCTCGAAGTTTCTTGTAAGTACTTGGTTTGGAAATTTAAAGTCACTTGAAAAACTTTTTCCTGTGCTTGAATTGATTACACTTAACATTTTAGTTGGTTCTAGACCAAGCTTTACACCAAGAGCGATTGCTTCTCCCGTTACTGCTAATGTCGCTGCTGAAATCATATTGTTTAGCGCTTTTATCGTATGGCCTGCTCCAACTTCCCCTACGTGAATAATATTCTGTCCAATATTACTTAAGAGTGGCTTAGCTTCTTCAAAATCTGATACTTCCCCCCCAACCATTATGGACAATGTGCCATCTTCTGCTTTTTTTACTCCTCCACTGACTGGAGCATCTATCATTCTAAATCCTGCATTTTTCAACATTTTGTTTATTTCTTTCGTCTCAGAAGGAATAGAGGTAGTCATTTCTATTAGTAAGCTATTTGGATTTAAACCTTTCATCAATCCATCCTCACCAATCAATATTTCTTTCACGATATATACATTAGGAAGGACTGTTATAACATATTGAAATTTTGATGCCAAATCAGCTGGACTCTCTGCTTCCTCTGCACCTAAACTTGCATAAGTTCGCATAAATTCTTTATTTAAATCAAAGACCCCAACTTCTACTCCTTGCTCTAAAAGCCTCTTAGCCATTCTGCCACCCATGTTACCTAAGCCAATAATTCCAACTCTCATCATAAGTTAATCCCCTCTATTTAAAATAGATTTCATTGCTTATATTCGGAAACTCCCTCTTCGTAAAGATCTCCACCGTGAATATCATTAATAACAAATACCGGAAAGTTCTCAACTGTTAATTTTCTAATTGCTTCTGTCCCTAAGTCTTCATAAGCAACAACTTCAGAGGACTTAATAGAACGAGCGATCAATGCAGCAGCCCCTCCAACTGCTCCGAAGTAAATAGCTTTATTCGTTTTCATCGCCTTCTTCACTTCTTCACTGCGATATCCCTTTCCAATCATGCCTTTTAATCCCGCTTCAAGTAATCTTGGAGTATATAAATCCATTCTTCCGCTAGTAGTAGGTCCTGCTGAGCCAATAACTTCTCCAGGTCTACCGGGGGTAGGACCAACATAATAAAGAACTTGATTGGTCAAATTGATTGGAAAAGGAATCCCTTCTTTTTCTTGTTCGATCATTCTTTTGTGTGCCGCATCTCTGGCAGTATAAACAACGCCTGATAATAAAACACGATCTCCTGCTTTTAAAGAAATAAGATCTGCCTCTTGTAAAGGTAGGTTAATTTTTTTCTGCACAGCATGCTCTCCTCACTTTAAAGTAATAGTTTGATGGCGACTGGCATGACAGTTAAGATTGACGGCTACAGGTAATGCAGCTATGTGGCAAGACTCTACTTCTACCTTTACATCTAACGCTGTAGTACTACCTCCCATACCTTGAGGACCAATACCAAGTCGATTAATTTCAAGCATTAGTTCTTCTTCTAATTCAGCAATAACAGGGTCCTCATGTCGTATACTTAATGGTCTAAACAAAGATTTTTTTGCCAGATATGCGCAACGCTCGAAGTTTCCACCAATACCAACGCCAACTACGAGTGGAGGACATGCATTTGGTCCCGCTTCTTTCACGATAGATAGAATATATTTTTTAACTCCATCCATACCGTCAGAAGGTTTTAACATTTTCAAATCACTCATATTTTCCGCCCCACCACCCTTGGCAGTCATATGAATCGTAAGAAAGTCTCCTTCAACAAGTTCAATATGGATAACTGCAGGTGTATTATCTCCTGTATTTTTTCGATTTAAAGGATTATAAATCATTGAACTTCTCAAGTATCCCTCACCGTATCCTTTTGCAACTCCTTCATTAATAGCTCGAACCAAGCTTCCCCCAACTATATGACAGCTTTGACCTAGCTCTACGATAAAGACCGCTGTTCCGGTGTCCTGACACATTGGAACTTGTTCTGCTTTTGCAATATCGGCATTTTCAATCAATTGGGAAAGAACCTCTTTGCCAGTTTCAGATTGTTCTGTGTTTAATGCTTGCTTAAAAGCAGAATAAACATCATCACCTAAATTATAATTAGATTTCTTACACATCTCCGAAACTTGTTCAACGATCGTTTGATAAAGAATTTCGCCCATGCTTCATCCTCCCTTTTCTTCCTTTTTCTCCCGAACGATATAAAAGGTACCGAGCCCCTTGGCAACTAGATTCCCATTATCATCTGTGATACTACACTCAGTAACGACTGTGTTTTTTCCTTGGTAAAGTATAGAAGGACTCGCTAACAGATAACTTCCCTGACCCTTTTTAATAAAATTTATTTTCAATTCAAGAGTAAAAACCTTTTCCTCCTCTTTTAAATTTTTTAAAATACTAAACCCAATTGCAACATCGCAAAGCGTATAAATTGATCCTCCTTGCGCAACTCCATATGTATTCTCATTTTGAATTCCAAGTTTCATTTCAGTAGTTCCATCTGAATTTTGTGTAATCCCTAAAAATCTACCTAATAAATGCATTGGTATATCGTTTGTATTTACATTCGTATAAGACGCTTGATAAAGAGAGAGCAAATAAGATATCTGAGTTAACTCATTACTGCTCAGCGTTTGAAGATTCGTTTGAATAGATTGTATAATTTCATTTCTGTTCATATCTTTTTCTTCCATCCTTCATTCCCCCTCTTTATCCAAAGTATCTTTTATACATCAGCCATCAAGGTTGTCAAATTTTCCATGAGCTCTAGCTCTAATATGTTTTTAATAATCAGTTGTTTATTCTCCAATGGAAGCTGTCCAGTCATATGCATAAACTTTTCAATGAGTTCCTCTGACGTTACAGAATTTTCGGGATCTCCTTTTGGAAAATCGGTCTCTTTAGTAATAATTTCTCCATTTGTCAAAACAACTTCGACTGTTGAACCCCATTTTTCTGGATAACTCGCATTGATTTGGGGATCTATCCCTACATTCACTCTCTTCAAAAGTGCTCTTATTTGACTGTCCCACAAATTGGATTCATTAAAATCAGCTAAACCAGCACTACCTTGTAAAATGGCTAAGGCTGAACAAAATTGTAGACTAAATTTTGCTGCATACTCTGTTTTTGGATCACCGTTATCTGTTATATCTATAGCAGCTTTATATGATTTAACAGTTATTGATTCAATTTCCTCGAATTTAGGCTTACGCTCATTAAAGACTTCAATTAATAAATCAATAGTATGATGTGTATGACGGCAGGAAGCATGAATTTTAAAGGAATTCTCCAAAATTTTAAACTCACTTCCTAAACCATCTGTAATTTTAGATGAATCATACTTATCACTCATTGCTTTAAAAAAACCACGGTCACCTTCGAGAATTTTATGCGGACCTGTAAAACCTTTTTGAGCTAAGAGTGCCGCAAGAACACCGTTCATTGATGCTTTTCCAGAATGAAGTTGTTTAGTCATCGCTCCATCCACTATAAATTCCCACAGTCCAGCGGCTTGTGTACCTGCATTTCCTAATGCATGTATTGTTTCTTCTTCTGTTAATTGTAGTAATTTAGCTGCAGCAATGGCCGCACCAAATGTCCCGCATGTAGCTGTATTATGCCAATAGTAATAATGAGAAGGTGAAACAGCTTCTCCGATTCTATAACAAACTTCATAGCCTAAAACGATAGCAGTAATTAACTCTTTTCCAGATATTTCTTTCCATTCTGCAATGGCTAGAGCTGCTGGAATAACTACCGTAGCAGCATGGATAATAGATCCTTTATGGATGTCGTCTAGCTCCACAACATGACTTGATGCCCCATTCACTAAAGCAGCTTGTAAGACGGAGGTTTTCCCTCCAGTAAAGAGGCTTGCTTGCTCTGTTCCTCCCAGTTCTTTCACTAAATTACTAATCATTTGGATTGGCTGTTTATTCGAACCAGCTATAGCTGATCCAAAATAGTCCAAAATACAAAGCTTAGTAAAGGAGATTACTTCAGGAGAAAGCATTTCATAAGTCATACCAACACTGTATTTCGCCAAAACCTTGCTTAAGTCCATTATCTGACTCTCCTTTTGGAAATAAGATGGAAGGTCCTTGTATTGAGGACCCAGCATAGTAAGTAAGTGAACGATTTATTATTTACTTACTCGCTATTGTAGATGGAACTCGTTGATTTCCGTTCCAGGCGGTCGCGTTCCGCGGGGTGAGCGATGAACCATCACCGCCCCTTTGGGTACGTTGTGATGTTTCATCTGTCTCACTTATCCCGCCGGAGTCGCCGCCTTCCACTACAATCAACTAGTGTATGTCTACATAGGAAAAATCAGGCTTTCCGAAGCTTACCGCTCGCTTTCCGTTGGCGAGTGAAGAGCCTCCTCCTTCGCTCCGCTGAGGGCACTGAAAAAGTCTTCAAGGATGTCATAACGAGTAAAGAACGATTTATTGTTTACTTACTCGCTTTTGAAGATGGAACTAGTTGATTTCCGTTCCAGGCGGTCGCGTTCCGCGGGGTGAGCGATGAACCATCACCGCCCCTTTGGGTACGTTGTGATGTTTCATCTGTCTCTCTGATCCCGTCGGAGTCGCCGCCTTTCACTACAATCAACAGTGTATGTCTACAGAAAGAATCTCCTATCTAAAAAATCATCAAGTTGAAGTCATCTTCTAGTGCCATATCTATGAAGTATTTAAAGGACATATCGTATTTGGAACGCTCAACTAAGTCCACATCGGATACATATCGCAGATACGTCATCGTCTGCGGGGCTAATTGCCATGGAGATACAAGGATCCATAACGATATTTGCATTGAATCTAAAGCTAGTATTGAAGCTAATAAACGAAAAGAGTAAGAAATATACAAAGAAAGAAAGTGCTATTTGTTTTGAAGACCAATACGCTATAAAAAATGTAAGTTTTTCAGTGCCCTCGCTCTGGCTTCGTCCAGGGTCTCGTCTGTCTCGCTTTCCCGCAGGAGCTAACTGCCTTATCTTCAATCTGAGTTCCCGTATCAAGAACCCTGTATGCCTTAAAAGGATCTAGGAAGTCCTAGAACGTGCTGACCTACATAGCTAACTACGAGATTATTCGTTACCGGAGCAATCACAAATAGACGTGCCTCTCTAAACTTCCGCTCAATATGATATTCTGTAGCAAATCCGTAACCACCAAATGTATCCATGGCAGCGTTCGCTGCTTTCCATGTTGCTTCGGAAGCTAGGTACTTTGCAATATTTGCCTCTGCACCACAGTTTTCATTTGCATCAAACATTTTAGCTGCTTTATCTCTCATTAGCTTAGCTGCTTCAATTTCCATATAAGAACGGGAAATCGGGAACTGGACTCCTTGATTTTGGCCAATAGGTCTTCCAAAAACTTCACGTTCGTTCGCATATTTCACTGACTTATCGATAAAATATAAACCATCCCCAACACTTTCCGAAGCAATCAAAATTCGCTCTGCATTCATCCCGCTTAAGACGTAGCGGAATCCTTTTCCTTCTTCGCCTATTAAGTTTTCAATTGGAATCTCTACATTCTCAAAGAACACTTCCGTTGTTGCATGATTAATCATCGTGTCAATATCACGTATAGTAATTCTATCTTTTTGATCTTGCATATCTAAAATAAATAAACTTAATCCATCAGTCTTTTTCGAAACTTTATCTTTCGGTGTAGTTCTTGCCAGTAAAAGCATTAAGTCCGAGTAATTAGCTCGTGACGTCCAAATTTTTTGTCCATTTACAATATATTTGTCTCCCTGGCGCTCGGCTGTAGTAATTATACTGGTTGTATCACTTCCAGCAGTTGGTTCTGTAATACCAAAGGCTTGAAGACGCAATTCACCACTTGCAATTTTCGGCAGGAACCGTTTCTTTTGTTCTTCATTTCCATGGCGAAGAACTGCTCCCATTGTGTACATTTGGGCATGACCTGCACCTGCATTTCCTCCAGAGCGGTTAATTTCTTCTAATATAATTCCCGCTTCTACCATTCCAAGACCCGCACCTCCATATTCTTCGGGTATTAATACGGATAACCATCCTTCATCTGTTAAAGCTTTTATAAATTTCTCCGGATATTCTTGCTTTTTATCTACTTCTTTCCAATAATCCTCCGGAAATTTTTCACATAGAGAACGTACGCTTTTTCTAATAAGATCTATATCTTCCTTTGTGCTTAATACCATCTAACTTCCTCCTATTCATCTATTACGTGTAGTTATTTTCCTTGCCAATTTGGTTTTCGTTTTTCATTAAAAGATAAAATTCCTTCCAATCTATCTTCTGAATTGGCACATTTATAATATTGATCTAATTCAATAGTTAAGGCTGTATTAATATCTGTTTGAAGCCCATTATTAATGGACTGTTTAAGTGCTTTTAGAGATAACGGCGCATTTCTTGCAATTTCCTTTGCGATTTCCAAAGTATTCAGCAATAACTCCTCTTTAACGAATAGACCATTTACTATTCCTGCTTCTAATGCTCTTTGTGCATCTATTTGGTTCCCTCTAAATAAAAATTCTTTCGCCAATCCAACCGGAATAGCTCGTGGTAATAGTTGAGTTCCACCAACCCCTGGAATAATTCCTAATTTTACTTCAGGTAATCCCATCTTCACATGTTCCGATACATAGCGAAGGTCACAGCTTAAGAGCATTTCCATCCCACCACCAAGAGCAAAACCATTTACTGCTGCAATAACTGGAAATGGAAAGTTACGTAATAATCCGTATGCTTCCTCAAAAATGTCGTGTTGCTGTTTCCACTGTTTGTTCGTCATACCTTTTCTTTCTTTTAAATCAGCTCCTACGCAGAAACTTTTTTCACCACTTCCTGTTAGGATCAAAACACGTAAATCCTCTTTTTCATGTAATTCCTTTAAGCATTCAATCAGTTCGTTTGCCATTAATGTATTTAAGGAATTCATTGCTTCTGGTCTATTCAATTCAATGATATAAACATTTTCAGAACTGTACTCTTCGTTCAATAATATCGTTTGCCAATTTGTCATGACTGTATCCTCCGAAATTATTTAATTGTTGTAGGAATTGGATATTTACGATTATAAGGTCCGGCTTTTCTTATATAGCTTGGAGTTTCATGTTCCACAATTTTAGTAAGTGTTTCGGATGCCGTTATTAATTCATCTAAGGATAATCCTGTTTCAATCCCCATACTGTGGAGCATGTGAACAACATCCTCCGTGCAGACGTTTCCGGTTGCACCTGGTGCAAATGGACAACCTCCTAGCCCCCCTAATGATGTATCATAGCTATCTACTCCAGCTTGCATACCTGCAAGAATATTGGAAAGTCCCATTCCCCTTGTGTTATGAAAATGTAGGTTGAATTTCTGTTCAGGAAAATCACTACGCAAACTTACCAATAAATCATAAACCTGTTGCGGATTTGCCATACCAGTGGTGTCGGCTAAAGTAATCGTTTTAACATGCATAGATATTACTTTTGTTAATACACTTTTAATTCTTTCCGTTGGTACTTCCCCTTCAAAAGGACATCCAAATGTAGTTGCAATGGATACATTTAATTCAATATTTTTTTGTGTACAAAAGGCTTGAATGGTTTCTAATTCCTTTAATGATTCTTCCGTTCGTTTATGCACATTTTGCAAATTGTGCGTATCACTTGCGGAAAAAACAAAGTTGACTTGTTTCACTCCATGGGAATAAGCATTTACTGCACCTTTTAAATTTGGTATTAATGCAATCATCGTGAGAAGTTTGTATTCATCCGAAATAAGCGAATATAATTCACCGCTATTTGCCATTTGAGGTACTAATCTAGGATGGACGAATGATCCAAACTCGATGGTTTCTAATCGAGCTTTTACCAACTGATCGAAAAGCATCTTTTTTTCTTTCACGCTTACTATTTTTTTCTCCAGTTGTAAACCATCTCGTAAAACCACTTCATTTATTTGAATACGTTTTGGAAAGTTCACCTAATACCTCCTTAATAAAAACAGAGTTTTATCATTTTTTGTATTTTGTATCCAAAACTAACATAAAAAATTTTCTTATTCTTTATCTATTTCATCTAATACTTCTTTTGCAGTTCTAAAACTATCAATCGCTGCTGGCACACCACAATATATAGCAGTCTGTAATAATACCTCTTGAATTTCTTCTTTCGTTACACCGTTATTAATCGCTCCTCGTACATGCAGCTTTAATTCATGCGGTCTATTTAATGCAGTAATCATCGCAAGGTTTATCATACTTCTTGTTTTCTTGGGAAGACCTGGTCTAGCCCATACTTCTCCCCAACAGTATTCCGTTACTAATTCTTGCATCGGCATATTAAAATCAGTTGCATTATTGATAGAATTATCAACGTAATCTGCTCCCAAAACACTTCGTCGAATTTCTAAGCCTTTTTCAAACTTTTCTTTGTTCATAGCCATTCTCCTATCTTTTTTTTATTTGGATATCAATTTTTTCTGTTGATTCAGTACGATAAGTTCGTTTATATTAGAATATTGCTCTAAGTTTAAAAGGAAATGAGCCATATTATCTGAGATGCTTTTCCCCATATGCTCTTCCACCAGGCTACTGAATTTAGTCAAAAGTTCTTCTTCCTGCATTGGATTATCAATACTGCCTTTTGCATGTAGAACTTTGTGCGTTATATTAGAACCGTCTTTTAATAATGCAGTCACTTCGACCTCGTCTTCTTTCAGGCTTTCATCCACCACTATACGTATTTTCTTTTGTATTTCTATAATTTTTTCATCTTTAACTTTTTCATCTGTGTATTGTTTTTCACTGGCGTTACCATCTAGAAACGCTATTGCAGCAGTAAAATAAACACTAAACTTTCCTTCTAACCCTGTCTGCGGGGTTTCCTTACCGGTCAATTCAAGCACATAAGGATTAACCTTTAGCTCAATCGACTCAAGATGATCAGGTGAAACTCGTTTATGTAAATAAACGCAAGCATCAATGGAAGGGTGAAGAACAATCCCACAAGCATATGGTTTAAAACTATTTTTTAATAGTTCCCAATCTTCTCCCCAGTTAACATTCACTTTTTCTAAATCATGCTCTGGAGCCAATACATTGGCAAAGCCACGTTTTGCTTCTAAAATCTTTTCAGAGCTTGTAAAACCTTTCTTAGCCAATAATGCTGCTAATAATCCATTTTGTGCAGCCTTTCCTGGGTGGAATGGTTTTGTCATTGTTCCAAATACTTCTCTCAGACCAAATGATTGTGTCCCTGCAATTCCTAATGCCCATACTAACTTTTCTGAATCTAATTTCAATAAAACACCCGCAGCGATTGCTGCACCAAATACTCCCGTCGAACTTGTAATATGCCACCCTAGTTGGTAATGACTTGGATAAACTGCATTCGCTATCCTTAATTCTGCTTCGCAACCTAAAATAAACGCATGCAATATTTCCTCCCCACTTAACCCTAAATGCTCGCCTAATGCTAAAACGACTGGGGCCACTGGTCCACTAGGATGATGGATTGTATCTAAATGCGTATCATCATAATCAAAAATATGAGAGGACGTTCCATTTATTAATGCTGCCATTAATAAATCCACTTTTTCTTCTCGTCCAAATACAGAAACTTGTTCTGCAGTTTGCAGATCTTTTGTTACCTCAAGTAGCATGTCAATAGAAGGATGTTGGGAAGCACCAATTGCAACACCCAACCAATTAAGTAAGCTTCTTTTTCCATGAAGCTTTACTTCGTCAGGTATATGTTCATATGAAGTTGATAAGCAATGATCTACTAGAGTTTTCGTTATCATCTTTTCTCTCCGTCCTTTTTACGCTCTGTATAAATTGAAAAAGTTGGTTAATTTTTCACCAACTTTTTCAATTCTATTAACAGGTCGAATAATCTATTCTGCAGCTTGACGTGCCGCTTCGATTACATCTGCACCAATTTCATCTTTATATTCTTCGTAAATTGGTTCCAACACTTTTCTGAATTCTTCAATTTGTTCTGGTGTTAATTCAACAATTTCCACATTTCCTCTTTCCTTGATTGTTTCAAGCGCTTTCTCATTTAGGCTTTTAGCTTCTGCTCGTGCCACTTCTGTACCTGCTGCCAATCCAGCCTCAACTATTTTTTTCGTTTCAGCATTCATGCTGTCCCAGAATTTTGTATTTGTGAAAACAGCATAATCCACGCGTGTATGATTCATTATTGTCATATATTTTTGAACTTCATCAAATTTTTTCGATTCAATATTACTAAATGTATTTTCTTGTCCATCAACTACCCCTTGGTCAAGTGCAGTATATAATTCTCCAAATGGTATAGACTCTGAACCCGCTCCTAGAGCAGTATAAATGGATTCAAGTACTTGCCCACCTTGTGTACGGAATTTTAATCCTTTTAAATCCTCTGGAGAACTAATCGCATGTTTAGCATTTGTCAGATGCTTACCTCCATTTGGCCACATAGACAACCCAAGAACTCCATCATTTTTAAGGCTGCTTAAAACTTCTTTACCTTTTTCCCCATCCCAAAACGCAATTGCTTCTTCATCATTATCAAACATAAAAGGTAGAGCTGGAACATTGAATTGTGGGTTATTCCCTACGAATTTTGTTAAATCGGGAGCTATAAACTGAATATTATTAGCTACTAAATTTTGATATTCATCTTGATCACCGAATAATGAACTATTCGGATAAATTTCTACTTCTATTTTTCCACCTGATTCTTTTTCAATATATTCCTTCATTGCTACAGCCCCTTTATGTTTCGGGGTATTTTCAGCAACAACATGTGCAAATTTAATCTTTAATTCTTGCACTTCATTACTACTTTCACCTGATACCGGAATTGCTTCGTCACTTTGGCAAGCTACTAGAAAAATCATGGAAATTAATACAAATAAAGATATCGCAAACTTTTTCATTCTATTTCCCCCTAAAGATTTTTTTTAATAAGAATAAATCCACATTACACCTAGCAATATTGAAAGGGCTTTCAAAAAAGTAAATACATCTTATACAGCACACCACGCTTTCAGATGAACTTCTACAAAACAAGTTGAATCATATTCTATTAATCTTGTACTTTGGATACAACTCACATACAAATTATCACACTAAAAACTGAATGTAAAGAAAAATTATAATATTTGGTATAATTAGAATTTAATATTGTTTTTTTAAAAATACTATATTATGATTTAGTTTGTAATCCTGTATCCGAAATACATAAACTGTAAGGGAGGAATTTTGTTGAGAATTTTAAATACTATTGAAAGCGCTTTATCTGGTTTTTTATTCCTTTTAGGGATTGTAATTAGCCTATACTCCGTCTTTATGCGATACGTCCTTGGAGCTTCTCAAAGCTGGGCAACAGAGGTTTATACCATGCTTCTTGTATGGGCAATTTTTATAGGATTTTCTACCGCATTAAAAGAAGATAAACATATTGCCATTGAATTTCTATACGACAAATCTGGTCCTACGATGAAAAAGGTTTCCCAAGTTATCGTTTTTATCATTGGGATTGGTTTTAGTTTATTTATTATCTGGACAGGATTTAACATGGTTCTAACTGCGTACAGTCAACAAATTAAAACAATAGATCTTGGTTTTCCTATTTGGATTAACTACTTAATTATGCCGATTGCTGGAATCTTGTTATTTATTCGTTTCTGTGAAAAAGCGTATAAATATTTTGTTAAACATGAAGAAGTTACGCATGGAGGTGATGTTGAGTGGAAGCAGTAATAGTATTAGTTTTATTGTTTGTTCTGGCATTTCTAAGAGTTCCTATTGCTATAAGCTTAGTAGTATCCAGTATTGTCGGTCTCTATTTAGTAGACTTTTCGCTTAATACAGTCATTCAAAAAATGTTTACCGGCGTGAATAGTACGACCCTTATGGCCATACCAGGCTTCGTGTTTGCAGGATTAGTAATGGCTAAGGGTGGAATATCAAAATATTTAATAGAATGTATCAAGTCATGGGTTGGACATACAAAAGGCGGGCTATCTGTTGTAACCGTTCTAACTTGTATGGTTTTTGCCGCTATTTCTGGATCAAGCCCTGCTACTGCAGCCGCTATTGGAGCAATCATGATTCCTATGATGGTGAAAGCAGGATACGATAAAACATATTCAATGGGATTGGTAGCTGCTGCTGGAACACTTGGAATATTAATTCCTCCTTCCATCCCACTCATTCTCTATGGTTCCGTATCTGAACAATCAACTGGAAAACTATTTTCTGCAGGGATTTTACCAGGTATATTATTAGGTTTCGCATTAATGGTTTATGCGGTAATAGTTGCACATCGAAAGGGTTATGGTGGTTTAGAAAAAGTACCTGTTAACGAGCGATGGAAACCTACTTTAAAAGCAGTATGGGGACTAATAATGCCTGTTGTAATATTAGGGGGAATCTATAGCGGTGTCGTTACACCTACAGAAGCATCTTTTCTAGCATCACTTTACGCGATAATCATATCTATTTTTGTATACAGGGAATTGGATTGGGTTAAATTAAAACAAATTCTAAATGAATCGATCAACACAACTTCCATGATATTTTTAATTATCGCTGCCGCACTCATATTAGGAATGTTTTTAACTACCGAACAAATTCCTCAAGGGTTTGCTTCATGGGTAAGCGATAGTGGCTTTAATAAATGGACCTTCTTAATAATTATAAGCATTTTATTTTTTATCCTTGGAATGTTCTTAGAACCAACTGCGATTATATTAATCACGCTCCCTATATTGCTACCAATTATTTCAGCTTTAGATATCAATGTCATCCATTTTGCAATAATCATGGTAGTGAATATGGAACTTGGCATGATCACTCCACCTGTAGGACTGAATCTCTTCGTCGTCAGTGCCATAGCAGAGGAAAAAGTAGAAAAGGTAATAAGAGGAGTCATCCCTTTTTTCGCAATATTTGCGATCGTACTCGTGATCATTATTCTATTCCCAGAAATCTCCTTACTACTTGCAAAGTGATTTTTTATAGGAAGCCAAGAACTTATATGTTCTTGGCTTCCTTTTTGGTTTGAAGAGAGAAGATATTTGATTTTGAGGTATTCGATTAGCATCTTGCGATATAAAGAGTTGATCTTGCGGTATTCGTTGAGCAACTTGCGATATAAAGAATTGATCTTTCGGTATTCGATGGGCATTTTGCGATATAGAGAGTTGATCTTGCGGTAATCGATGAGCATCTTGCGATATACAGAGTTGATCTTGCGGTATTCGATGAGCATCTTGCGATATACAGAGTTGATCTTGCGGTATTCGATAGGCATTTTGCGATATAGAGAGTTGATCTTGCGGTATTCGATAGGCATCTTGCGATATAAAGAGTTGATCTTGCGGTATTCGATGAGCATCTTGCGATATAAAGAGTTGATCTTGCGGTAATCGATAGGCATTTTGCGATATAAAGAGTTGATCTTGCGGTAATCGATAGGCATCTTGCTATATAAAGAATTGATCTTGCGGTTTTCGATAGGCATCTTGCGATAAAAAAAATCTAGCAAAAAACGTCCCTTTTTTGCGATTTATGCAGGGACGCTAGATTTGTCGTTTTCATAGGGTTGTTTGTCGCGTTCGATGTTCAGTCTGTCGCTCTCACATACTAATTTGTCGCGTTCTCAGCATAAAAGTTCTCATTCAACCATTTTTATCCTAATCCTTCACGATTCACCCACAACTTCACTAGTAGCAATAATTTCGATCCCATTCAACGCCTGCGTAGCCAAGCGATCCGCTTCAGAATTAGCCTTTCGAGGCACCAACTCATACTCTGGTTGAATGCCAAGGTCTTTTATTTTCGATTCAATTCGGTCCGCCCAATTGAACAAATCCTTCTCCACAACCGGCCATTCCTCGCTTAGATGATTTATAACTACTTGGGAATCTCCAATAAATAAAACTGGAATATGATGAGCACCCAAAAGCTCCAATTCTTGCAAGCACAGATGAAGTGCCGCATATTCCGCCTCATTATTTGACATAAGCCCAGCGGCTGGAGCATTTCTTCGCAGCCTATATGATTTCCCGCTTTGCTCATAATAAATAACGCAACCTAGCCCTGAACTCCGAGTTTCACGATCGAATCCGCCATCAAAATACACTATAATATTATGCGGCTCCGTTTCAATTCCCTTAAGATACTTCTTCAACTCTTTAATGGTCCAACTACTATCATAACTATCCAGAAACACCAAACTCTTCGTACGCCCAATACGATCCATGTCTTCCGCAAGCATGAGCGCCTGCGCTGCTGGCATCTCATCTGAGCGAAAGACCATTTCCGCACCTTTAGGTGTTTTGTAGACCCATTCCATTCGAATCTTCATTCCAATCCTCCTCATCAGTTGATCCTTATAAAACATCTTACCCTTACATAAGCCTTCCCAACACATATATTCGCCTTGAAGGTTACAAATACATTACACGTGCCAGGCACCTGTTACACAATCGTAATATTTCCTTCTTTTGGCACCCCTGTTTACCTAGTTTATAGTTCCTTTTCATCTACATATTACCAAAATGGGATGTTATGATAATATTTCACTGAAGCTTAAAGGAGTGAATTATATAGTGAAGAATTTAGTAAAAATTATTGCAGCAACAGTCCTACTTCTTTCGTTAACGATTGCACATGTGGGTTCAGCAAGCGCCTCTACACCTGCGAAAATCATGTGGGGGAAAACGGAATTAAAGATTGGCCAAATTGGGAAAGTAACGATTTTGGAAGATACCCCTTTAGTAAAAATTACTTCCGATGGTAAGCTAACAACCGTTAGAACTTTGAAAAAAGGGGACGAGTACCGAGTATATAGCTACAAATCTACCTTTAATGGTTTGTATGGTGTCGGTGCAGGAAGCTTTGTACAAAAAAACTCAAAACTTAAATACGAAACACCTTCTAAGAAAAAACTTGAAATACTAGGCTTTCAAAAGCTTTTCCAAGAAGCGAGAGCAAAACAACTCACTACAATAACAGGTTATCACACAAAACAAGACATACTTACTCTTTTCAATCCATATTTCACAGAAGAATTTACGTCACAGTTCATATCTAACAGCATGTTAACTAAAGATATTAACGGTGTAACACATTATCACTTCCCACAAAACACGGATAATATTAATGATAACTTTTTAGTGGAAGGTAATTTTGCTTGGACAGAAAAAACGTCCATCATGCACTACCAAGCCCCGAGTGTAGATAAGGACAACAACAAAGGTACTGAAAATCTCGTGAAAATTAGCGAATATCGAAATTGGGATGAATTTGTAAAACCCCATACGTATACTATTAAATTACTGAAAATAGACAACAAGACATACAAGATTGTAGAAATTCAAAAACAATATTAATATTTTTAATTAAAGAAAAGTAAACATTCTTTTAAAAGAAGAGCCGTCGAAGATATAATTTCGACGGCTTTTGGCTTGTTAAAAGAGAGAAACAACACTTCTTCAATAACGTAATACTTCTAAAAAAAATTAGCAAAAAAAAACCCTCTGATAGGCTCAATTTACCACTATCACAGGAATTCTCTTTTGTTCATACTATATTATTCTTCCTCCATTACTTCCAATGCCACCTTTTTAACTTCATTTATTAAGGCAGCAATATCACATCCTGGAACAGCCAGGGGTATTTCAACTTTGAATAATCACTAATTCCCTGGGAAATAATTACCATTAATTGGCTATGGAACAAAAAACACGAGGAACGACTTATTGCTGATCAAAGTGACAAAAAGCTATTCGCTAAAGGCGAATAGCTAGATGAATCTGTCAGTAGCGATACATTCTTCCCTTAATCTTGTTATTTAGCCATATCGAGCGCTTGAAGTAACTCAGCTATTTGATTACTTTGCTCATCTAAAAATACTTTAAAGTCCTTTGAGTTTTTATATTCACTTTCCCATCCTGAACTTTCCATCGCTGATTTCCACTCTTTTGTTTCTACCATTTGCTGAATTTTGTCTTCCCAAAAACTAAGTGCTTCTTCACTCATCTCTTTTGGTCCGAAAATTCCTCGCCATATCATAAATTCAGCATCGATTCCCAGCTCCTTCATAGTAGGGACATCGCTGAGTTCCCCACCTATTCGCTCAGGGGAAGCAACAGCAAGTACTTTTACTTTTCCTGCTTTTAAATACTCTGTAACGGAGGAAGCATCTGTTGCAATCGCATCTGAGTTTCCACCAAGTAATGCAGTCATTGCTTCACCAGTGCCATCATACGAGACATATTTTATGGATTTATGATCGATTCCAGACTTATACGCCGGCAATATGGAAACTAAATGATACATGGATCCTGGTCCCGATCCCCCCGCAAATGTTACCGAGGTGGGATCTTTTTTCAAATCTTCCAATAAGGATGGCAGGTCGTTATACTTAGAATCAGATCTAACGACGATAGATCCATAGTCTTTCGTCAATTGTGCAAGAGGTGTAGTATCGTTGTGACCAAATGGGCTATTTCCCTCTTTTTTCAAATGATTAATTAATACAGGCGGCGAGCCTGTGAATAATTTGTAATCATTTTTAACATCTTGTGTGGCATAACTAGCTATAAAAACTGTGCCGCCACCGCCTGGTTTATTTTCGACTGTCATCGGATTTTTCACAAGATTAGATTCCGCCATTACCTTTGAAAAGGTTCGGGCTGTCCGATCCCAGCCTCCACCTGGACCTGATGGTGCAACAACAACGATTGGTTTTTCCGGATAGTTCCCCTTACTATCTTTTTCAGCGCTGCTTACGGTATTGCTTGATCCGCTACAGCCTGCTAGAGTCAGCACCATTGCAACACCTAGTAAAATACTTTTCCATTTTGCAGTTATCTTCATTATTCCTTCACCCCTTAGAATAGTTTGAAAGCGCATACATATTTTATTTAAATGAATTCTCCTCGGCTCCCGTCACGAGGAGAAACTTTATATTATTTGGCTAGCTCTGCCTTTTCCCTTGTAATATATTTTGCCGCTGAGGCACCTGCTAATTTTCCATATACAGCCCCTGACATTAACCCCGACCCTCCTGGATAGTTCTCATAAAATATTCCACCTATCATTTCACCAGCAGCAAAGAGTCCATTTATCGGCTCTTCTTTTACGTCTAGCACTTGACCTACCGGATCCACATGCAATCCGCCAAACGAGAAGGTAATACCACATGTTACCGGAAAAGCGTAGAATGGACCTTGTTCAATTTTCAGTGCCCAGTTCGATTTTGGAGGAGTGATTCCGATGGTCCCCTTTCCATCTTTTTCTGCTGGTTTGTATTCGCCATCCTGTACAGAATTGTTATACTCCTTAATAGTGTCTAAAAATTGTTGTTTATCCACCGGCAATAAATTCGCAAGTTCTTCAAGCGTATCTGCTTGATAGAAAGTCGCTTCTTCCAGGTCATATTCTTTCCTTAACATCGGACGTACCTGCGCATCATATATTTGGAACGCTACATGTCCAGGCTGCTTCAAAACTTCACGCCCATATTTGGCATACGTGTAATTCCGTAAATCTGCTCCTTCATCAACAAAACGCTTTCCTTCTTTGTTTAACATGATACTGTATGGATAAGAGTGTTTTTTAAATATATCTCCGGGTTTTGTAAAATCCCCTACTTTTGGTGCATTATAATCAGTACCAATTGAATGACAGCCGGACCACTCTCCATATTTTTGAGCACCTACTTCCAAAGCCATGGTAATACCGTCCCCTGTATTGAATTCAGTTCCACGGACAATCGCTGCTTCCCATTCCTCACCGATATATTCTCTTCTCCAGCCTTTATTTGCCTCAAAACTTCCGCAAGCTAAAATAACCCCAGATGTATTTACGGTAATTGCTTTTTCATCTTTCTCCACCACAACACCTGTTATTTGTTGATTTTCTTTTATTAATTTCACAGCTCTCGAGCTATACCAAATATCTATGCCGATTTCTTGCGCTCTTTGAAAAAGCTGTTTGATTAATCCAACCCCTTTGTCTTCCGTTTTTAGGGGCAATCCTCCCCAAAAATGGCGTTTACCCTCTTGTATAAAAGATTGATTCTCATAATTTAATTCAAACTTGATACCTTGATCTCGCATCCACTCAATTGTTTCATAGGATTTAGATACGAGTTGTCGGCCAAGTCCTGGATCACTTTTTCCATTAGTAACACGCATTAAATCGTCATAATAATCTTGTTCACTGTATTCTGGCATTACAATATTAGCAGCCTCTTCTTCCGACAGCTCAAGTATTATTTTTCTGATAGCATCTAAATTATTGTAGGCAACTCGAATGGCCCCATCAGTAAAGAAAGAGTTACCTCCCCGTTTTTCTACTGGTCCTTTTTCTAAAACAAGGACATTAGCTCCACCCTCTTTTGCTGCAATTGCTGCACATAAAGCTGCGTTTCCCGCTCCAATTACAACTACATCATAACTTTGTTTATATACCATGCTAACTCCTCCTGTTTAGTAATAGTAAGTCTTTAAATTTATAATAAACATTCAGTTTAGATTATAAAAATACTACTTTTCTATTTTGATCCATAAAAATATCTTATAATTGGAAGTCTAGTGGGTTTTGCATCTCATTTCATGTTAAAATTGATAGAATATTCTTCAAATTAGGGAGGAAGTTTTATTTGGACGAAAAAGATTGGCATATCTTAACTACACTTCATGAAGAAAGAAACATAACGAAGACAGCCCAACGTCTCTATATCTCACAACCAGCATTAACATATCGAATACAACAATTAGAAAAAGAGTTTGATTCCAAGATAATTTCCAGAAGAAAAAAAGGGGTAGAATTTACGGTTATAGGAGAATATCTCGTTCAATATGCGAATCAAATGATCTACCAACTGCGCCATACGAAGGAACATATCTCTAATATGGATGAGACCGTAAAAGGTACACTGCGATTGGGTGTTTCTGGCTTGTTCGCCAGATATGAACTTCCTTCATTATTGAAGGATTTTTTGACAGAGTACCCGCAAGTAGACATAAATTTAAAAACAGGTTGGAGTACAGAAATTCAACAAATGCTTCTAAAAGAAGAAGCACATCTTGGCATTGTTAGAGGTGATTATAACTGGAAGGAACATAAAATATTATTACGTGAGGAAAAGATTTGCGTTGCTTCTAGTAAGAAAATAGATTTCAATGACCTTCCTTCCCTTCCAAGAGTAAATTACAAGACAGACCCATCCTTAAAAAGTACAATTGATAACTGGTGGCAGGAAACCTATACCGTCCCCCCCTTGATGTCCATGGAGGTTGATCGAATCGATACATGCAAGGAATTAGTCCTAAACGGTCTAGGATACGCCATTCTCCCGGAGATCTGTATTCAAAAAGACGATAAATTGTATGTGTCACCCATTAAGATAGATAACAACAGATTTTTGCTCAGAAACACTTGGATATTTTATCGAGATGTTACCTTGGAACTAGCTCAGGTAAAGGCATTTATACATTTTCTAAATGAATTAAAACAGAAAGAGATACAATAAGTGTTTTGGAATTTCACTATTAGCATAGTGATAATGATAAAATTGAGGAGATCTAGTAAGAGCATTTATAATCAAGTAATTGTTCGAGAAAAAAGTGTCCACCGAATGGATTTAGCATTACGGCAGACACTTTTTCTATAGCCTTCGACCTTTTCATGTTTTTTACTTGTTGCAAGCAACATTTTGTTTACCAGTAAATGACTTAACGAGACAAAACTCACTGTAAACGCGACAACTTACACATCGAACGTAGCAAATTACCCACTCGAACACGACAAACACATAATCTAACAATAAAAACAGCAGCCGAATAATAAATCTCGACTGCTTGGTATACTATCTGATTGTTTTTACATCATTCAAACCTCAAAGCCTTACTCGGATTCATCCTAGCTGCTTTCAACGCAGGGTAAATACCAAACAAGCTTCCAATTCCAAAAGAAGTGTACAATGCCAACTTCACCGCCCACATTGGTAAAACGAGCGAGAATATCTCTATATTACTGTTCCACGCTTCAGCAAATGCATACCCAAGACCAATACCGACTGCACCACCAATAAGACAAAGAAGCAATGTTTCAAAGAAAAACTGAGCCATTACCTCAAATGTGCTTGCACCAAGTGCTTTTCGGATGCCGATTTCTCGTGTCCGCTCTCGAACGGACATCACCATCACATTCATGATCCCAGTTCCGCTAATCAACAATGCAGTTACCGTTATCCCGAATAGCATCATCTGTAATATAGACGTGACCTTTCCGAGCGCTCCTAACATTTGATCCTGTTTGACAACACTGAAATCAATTTCGGAATGATTCGCTTTTATAGCTTTAAATATTTCTCCATCAACTTGATCTACCATATCTAAACTAGAGGCTTCCACAATCATCTTCGTCAAATTTTTCATATCTGACATAGCTAATGCAGTCTCAATCGGAAGCACAATATTATTGTCTGTACTAGAACCGAGCGTTGCATTCGGCGCGAGCACACCAATTACCTCATACGATTCCTCTTTGATCGTCACTGTTTTTCCAACTAACGATTTCTCTTCGGCTGATGCAGATTCTCCTAACAATTTATCCAGCACACGCTTCCACAGTGGTTTCGGCTGACCCGTTTCAGAAGAACCTTCCCCATTTTCCACCGGATTTTCTTGTTTACCTAATAGAGCATCATGTATGTTATTCCCAAGGACAATTACTTTTGCTTTAGCAGCTTGTTCTTCTTTTGTAAAGAATCGTCCTTCCAAAAGTTCTGCATGCTGAATACGACTATACTGGTCTGTTGTGCCGACTAACGAGGACTGGACCTTTTTATCATCGTACTTTGCAATCGTTATCGTTTCCAATTGTGGAGTAACTGATTTTACATTTGGCACTCCCTCGACTGCTTTTGCATCATCATACGTAAGCGTACTTGGCACACTCGTCAAGCCGCTCAGTAAATCTTTTTGTCCATTTGCCGTATCTAGCACTCTTCCGGGCAAAACCAAAATCTGCTCGGCACCAAGACTGCCCATTTGTTTCATCAGCGTATCCTTAACACCTATTGCAATAGCTGTTAGCACAATCACTGCAAACATACCAATCACAACACCCATCATTGCTGATAGGACGCGAAACCGATTCGACCATAGTCCGAAGCAAGCCAGTTTAAAAGCTTTCAATAGTTTCATACAAGCACTCCATTCTGCAAGCGCAAAATGCGGTCAGCCCGCTCCGCTACTTCCATGTCATGTGTAATTACAATAATAGTCGCTCCTTTTTTATGTACCCGATCAAACAAACTGAGAATACTTTCTGTAGTTTCCTCATCAAGACTACCCGTCGGCTCGTCGGCCAAAATCACGCTCGGCTCATTCACCAGGGCCCTCGCAATTGCAACACGCTGCTTTTCTCCACCTGACAATCGATCCGGTTTTTGATTTTTCTTATCTAATATCCCCATTTCGTCAAGAAGTTCCAGGACACGTGATCTTTTTCTTCTTAAACGTTTTCGTCCATATGTTAATGGAAGCAACACATTTTGATACACCGACAAATTTGCAATCAATTGAAAATGTTGAAAAACAAAACCTATTTCTTCATTTCGAAGTCGAGCACGACGACCCTTTCTCATTTTATGTACTTTTTTCCCTGCCAACTCATATGCCCCTGAATCGACCACATCCAATGTACCCAATAAATTCAACATGGTGCTTTTCCCAGATCCGGACTTTCCCATGATTGCTACATACTCACCCTGCTCTACAGTCAAGTTCACTCCACGTAAGATCTCTGTCTTTCCACTACCGGTACGAAAATGCTTACGAACATCACGAAGCTCAATCATCCAAATACCTCCATTCCACCATAGGGAATTATCTGCATTTTTATATTCCCTACCGCAAGATTCGACAAATTCCTTCAAAATCCTTTTGAAAATGAAAAATCAAAACTATCCTACTATAACAGCAACAATCGTATATGTATTATGACCTTGTTACAAATTGTCATTATTTACGCTTTCAATTAAATAAGATAATTAATAAGCCTTAATCCTTGTTAATATAGATATTTGTTAAACAACAAGTATTTTTATTATTACCTTTTGAGACTAGTCGTAAGATAAAGAGCAGCGGAATATGAATCCCTTCGGCTCTTTATCGTGACCAATAATTCAAATCAAGATTTTCCACCCGACTGTAAATTGATACCTTCAATAAAATACTTCTGGAAGAAGAAAAATAATATAATAACCGGTAAGAGGACAAGCAACGATCCTGCCATCAAGTAGTTCCATTGGGTATTCATCTCTCCTTTAAACACCTGAAGGCCCAACTGAAGTGTATAAATGTTTTCATTGTTAACATAAAGAAGCGGCCCTAAAAAGTCATTCCAAGCTCCGTTAAATGAAAAGATAGCTACGGTCGCGAGTGCCGGCTTCGTTAATGGGATTCCAATCTTTCTCCAAATTAAGAAGTGACTAGCCCCTTCCATTCTTGCCGCCTCGATCATTTCGTTCGGAATCGTCATATAGAATTGACGAAGCAGGAAAATATTGAACGCACTCCCGAAAAATGCAGGCACAACTAGTGGAAAGTATGTATTAATCCACCCTAATTTTGAGAACAGCACATACTGTGGGATAAGTGTTACGAAACCGGGAATCATCATCGTCGAAAGGACTATGGTGAATAAAACATTCCTACCTCTAAATGGAATCTTTGCAAAGCCATAGGCAACGAATGAGTTGACAAACACTTGCCCAATAACGACCAGTACAGTTATCGTCAACGTATTTACCGTGTACAAATCAAATGGCGCCGCTTCCCATGTCTTAGCGAAGTTCTCCCACTTCCAATCTTTTGGGAAGAATGTCGGCGGAAAGCTCATTACTTCTTGCATAGTTTTTAATGAAGTAGAAATCATCCACCAGAGTGGAGAAAGGAATAAAAGACTACCGACGCACAATAAAAGGAAGTTTACGATTTTCAGTACTTTCTTCCGATTTGCCATACTATTAAAATAGGATTCTCTCATCGTTTCGACTCTCCTTCATAATGAACCCAGCGAGGAGCGAGTTTCAAATTAATCATCGTGAGTATGAAAATGATAATGAACAGGATCCACGACATCGCCATAGCATAGCCCATATCAAAAACTTTAAAAGCTTTATTCCACATGTAGTAATTATAGAAAAGCAGTGAATTAACTGGTCCACCACCTCCATTAGTCATAACGTATGCTTCCTGGAAAATTTGGAAGCCCCCTATAAGACTTGTCACCACATCAAAAAAGATCACCGGCGTGATCATCGGAAGGGTAATATAGCAAAATTGCTGCCATTTACTTGCACCGTCGATTTCTGCTGCTTCATATAGTGACTTTGGAACGCCCTGCAAACTTGCCAAGTATAACAACATCCCTCCACCGACACTCCAAAGCTTCATTAGAATAAGCGAAGGTTTCGTCCATTCCGGATCAAACAGCCAATTTGGCCCGTCAATCCCAAACCAGCCAAGAAACATGTTGATAAAGCCTGTGCCCGGGTCGAGTAATTGCATCCAAAGAAGATAAACACCGACGCCCGATAGGACTGCCGGTAAATAATAAATGGTACGGAAGAATCGTAGACCTGGTACATCCTGATTGAGTAGGACGGACAGGAATATTGCTCCAATTGTCGTGAGTGGAACAGAAAAGGCTACGTAATACAACGTATTGTAGAGCGATGTCCAGAAAAGCTGATCGTTAAATAGTAATTTCTCGTAATTATTAGTCCCGATAAAATCCATCTGTGAAGTAATATTATAGTTCGTGAAACTGGCAACTAAAGAAAATAAAAGCGGCCCTGCCGTAAAGACGAGGAAACCGAAGATCCATGGAAGGATGAATATGTATCCGACAAGACCCTCTTGTCGCTTATAGTTGAACTTTTTCTTTTTCAATGCAACTCTCCCCTTATGAATTAGAAAAGGAGGAGAGCATTTCTGCTCCCCTTTTATCTCTCTTTATTTGTTTTCTTCCACTAATTGTTCGACAGCTGCTTGTGCATCCTTCAATGCTTGTTCAGGAGTCTTATTTCCTAGCATCACATTATCAATCTCTGGATTGATAAGCGTTGGGAAGTCTGGTGCGTCAAGAGGCGTTGGGGTCAATAATGTATGCTCCATGTTATCGACTGCCATTTGATAGACTACTTGGTCTTTCTCCGACATTTCGGAGCTCTTGGCTGCTGCTTCTGCAGCCTCGACATTTGCTACGTTGTCATAGTTTTTGACTGCCCAGTATTCTTGCGCTTCCTTATCAGTCAAGTATTTTATAAATTCCCAAGCTTCTTCTGGGTGGCTTGATCCTTCAGGGATTTCAGCTACGAAGCCTCCTCCCCAGCTTGTATGGCCATTACCCGGTTCACGTTCCGGCAACATCGCTACACCAAAATCAAGTTCAGGTGCATAATCTCTAATTTGTGTATAGAATGTTGGCGTATTGATAAACATCCCCAATTTCCCAGTAAAAAACGGGTTTGATTGTTGGCTGTCAATTTGTGATTTATAGGAATTGACCACATTATCGCCATAACGTTCCTTCCACTTTAATAACCAATTTAATGTCTCTTGATTAACATCTGTATCGACTTCGACATTTCCTTCCACATCGACGAAGTTCTTGCCAGAAGCGTTTAACATCCATACGTCGTAATTGATACCGAATAGTGGATAGAAACCTAAACGGTCATATGTATTGCCGTTCTTCTTATCCAATTTAGCTGCATACTTTTCAAGCTCAGTCCATGTAGTTGGTGGCTTTTCTGGGTCAAGCCCGACTTCTTTGAAAGCAGCTTTGTTGTAATAAAGAATTCGTGTATCTGTATTAAATGGAATTCCGTATGAATCCCCTTCATATAAAGTTGCATCCCAAAGTTCCGGATAGAAACGCTCCGAAATGTCGTCTTTCTCTAAGAACTCAGATAAATTCATCGCCTGCTTTTTTTCTCCGCGGAGTGCAGTCGCATTAATATCATTAATGACTACATCTGGTGGATCTCCAGCTGCAATAGCCGCAAGCTCTTTCGTCCAAATATCTCCCCAAGGGATAAAAGTATGCTTTACAACGATGTCATCCTGAGATTTATTGAAGTCTTCTATTATCTTATCTATGACTGGACGTCTGATTTCCGATCCCCAAAAACTCCAGAAATCGACAACCACCTTTCCTTCTGCCTCTGCCTCAACAGTTTTTGCTTTATCTCCCCCAACCTGGAAGCCAGCACAACCCGAGAGTATCAGCATCACAGCAACAAGTGATAACAATATTCTCTTTTTAATCAACCCATTCTCCTCCTCTTGAATAATAGAAAAATAGAAATACAAACCCCTTTTCCCTCTTTTATTTGAATATAAACTTTATTTCGCTAAAATCTTTGAAATCAAAGAAAAACCCGAACCGAAATGTCGGAACGGGTCATTTTTCATTAAATTTCTATTAATATAATCTATTTTATCGTCTCAATAAAATGTTTTAAGATCCGGGCAGTCAAGCCCCAAATTGTATAATTATCGTAATCATAAAACCATTCTTCAATCTTTCTTGCTCGCCATTGGTACTGATTACCATTCGCTATTCTATGATAAGGGAAATCAGCTGGTGGCATAGGTTGGACGGGTACATAATGAACATATGGCTCATGATTTAAAAGCCATTTGACTGGAATTGTGAATGTTTCTTCCACCTCTTGTTTGTTAATGGAATATGTTTGCTCATCAATGGTTGCTACAAATGGATAGACAATAAAAGAAGAAGATGGAATAAAAACACTCATTGGTCCCAGTACGGAAATGGATGTTGGATCCACCCCTAGCTCTTCATGCGTTTCTCGGATGGCTGCATCTACAGGGGATGCATCTGTTGGATCTATTCGACCACCTGGAAAACTAATATCCCCCGGCTGACTTCTCATCGTCATGGAGCGTACTTCAAAAAGGACATGCCATTCGTCTTCTACTTGCACAAGCGGAATCAAAACAGCATATCGCCTCGCTGTATCCTCACCTATAAACAAAGGTTGACGTTGTTTTAAATCATTCTTAATTTTATCTAAAAACATGAAATCTCCCCCGTTCAATTCAATTACATACCTCTATCGTATCATGAAATATTTTCTTACTAAAATGCTATACCACTCTAATTTTTATTAAATCTACCAAGTATCATTCTTTCTTCAATAGTTACTTCTCTGAAACAAAATAATTTTCACAGAGACCTTAAACAAGTTTGCATTCCCTAGCAGTTGGATTGAATAAAGCAAATGATTGGCGAAGGGGATTATTTGTTATGCATAGTGAAGAAAAAATATACGAAACTTTGTCTTTGGGAATTTATCATCGCTTTAAAGAAGATGATATTCAGGAAAAGCGTAGGGAGAAAAAAGCAGGAATCCCACTTAAATTAGAGAACTCGATTTTATTCGAAACATTTGTAGCGAATATAATGGAAAACGTTTTAGGTGGAAAAACGAAAGTTACTCCTTCGTCAGACGATTTAGGAGTGGACATTGTACATATCCTACCAAATCGAGATATATATTTAGTACAGGTGAAATGTTACAAACCAGAGAACGTAATAAAGTTGGATCCTCTAGCTGTATTACACTCTAATATGGTTACTCGCAAGGCAGATGGGGCATATTTTGTAACAACAAGTGACTATTCACCTCAAGCTAAAAAGTTTGCCGAAGAACGAGGGATTAAATTTATTTATGGCTATAAACTACTTCTTATAAATTACCTATAAAGAACTTTTTTCTCTACAATTAACACGCACCGATCCTCCGGACCTGATAGAAAAACTCATATAACAACCGCAAGCAAAATTTTCCTTTAGTAGCAGTTCAAATGTCATGAGCAAAAGACCGCTTTTCCAAAAAATTATCCATTTATGCATATCTTGAAGATTTCATAGGATAAATATAGTATATTTTAAAAGTAAACCACGCATTTATAAGTAATTAGTACTCCGTACAACTGCTTAGTAAATGTGAAAAAAAGTGAAATTCAATTTTCTATCAGTTTTAGAATGTTTACAATTTCACCTAATACATTATTAGAGAATAGAGCAAAGTAATCAGATATGGAGGGTCTCGCAAATAGAAAAATTATTAAAATCACATCCAAAACAGATTAATAACTTACTTTAAGTACTGCTTTTTGTTTTCCTTAATGGCTTTAATGTAAAAAGGAAGTTCCATAAATTCAAATACAAACAAAGCTTGTTTGTAGACTTCTTTGATTTCTATAATGGGAGAATTCATTTTTTCTAAACATTGCCCTTTATAGTATAGAAATTGTCCAAGCAAAAAGACATAAGATGTCTCTTTCAATTTTTGTATCCCTTGATTTGCAGTTTCTAGGGCGGCATCGTAGTCCTGTAATTCATAAAGAATATTACATTTATTAAATAATACTGTAATAAGTGTTTCATAAATTTTATGATCGGTATAATTTTTATGAAAATGCTCTTTTAAGATTTTATTATAGTAGTATATACTTTTTTGATATTCACCATTCCCACCATATACATTGGCAATCGCATTACTAATTTTTATATGTAAAAAACGGAACTGAATAGTCGTTTGGTTGGAAAAGTTTAAAATATTCTTTAAATTACTTATACATTCTTCGGGTGTAATCATTTTTAGTTTGTAATGAGCAGTATGTAGAATGTGCTCTAAGTAAAGGTTTAACCATATATTATCGGTATCTATTTTACTCTTTTTAATGATCGAGATAACTTTTTTATAGTTATGTCCTTTTAAGTTAAATTCAATTTCTTTGATTAATTGCTCACTTTCTAAGACATTCTTATGAAATAACATTTCGATAAAATATTCGACTGGCACTTGTAACTTTAATGCTATCTTTAATAACGTATCTATTGCTGGATAAACTTCACCTGCTTCAATTCGACTAATTGTCGACTGAGTACAAATATCTTTTGCGAGCTCCTTTTGGGACATTTCCATTTCAGCTCTAAGTTTACTTATCTCTAATCCTAAGTATTTCATTTCCAAACGAATCACTCCAAATCAAATAAAAAAGGACGGTAACAACATGAAAAAATTATCCATTATCTTTATAATCGTTTTAGCAGTAGTACTTTATCCAAATGCAGGAACAGAAAATGCTGCGAAAGTTAAAGAACCTATTACTACTTTAGATTTACCTCTTATCTTTTAAGTAGTAGAAATCCAATAAAGTTATTAGTTTAATTTTATTGGATTTTTCTAAAATTATGAAAGGAGAAAAAACCATGCAGACAAAAGCAAATCTTGATACATATAATCCTTCGTTATTTAAGCATAGCTTAGATTTTAAAAAATTTCAAAAAGATAGTTTTTCATCAATTGAAAACAGTGATTCTAACTATCAGGTATTTGCGCCATCTTTGAATATAGAAACAAATAAATCGCTCTCCCTGTTTCATGATCTAGCATTTGCAATTGAGCGAAACGAGTTAGAATTGTATTATCAGCCAAAAATTTTCGGAAAAACGAACCAAATAATAGGTGCAGAAGCTCTGTTAAGATGGAATCACCCAAAATGGGGAATTATTTCACCCAATGAATTTATTCCGATAGCAGAAACCACTGGATTAATAAATGAGATTGGGAAATGGGTTAAATATACTGCATGTAAGCAAAACAAAGCATGGCAAGATGCTAAGCTACCGGCAATTCCAATTTCCGTTAATCTATCAGCTACACGTTTTTTAGAGAAGGATTTAATCACAAACATAGTGGAGACATTAAAAGAAACGAAATTAGAAGCGCAATACTTAGAAATTGAAATAACAGAAACATCACTTTTAGAAGATGAAGAAGTCGTATTCTCTGTATTAGATGAGCTAAGAGATTTAGGAATCAAAATCGCCCTCGATGATTTTGGTACAGGTTACTCATCACTTTCTTATTTAAACCGATTTAAAGGAAAAATAGATACACTTAAAATAGATCGTTCGTTTATTCAAGACTTAAGTAGTTCACACCAAGAAGATTCCAATTTTATTGTAAATATGATTATCCAATTGTCTCACCAATTGAAGATGAGCGTGATTGCGGAAGGCGTAGAAAAAAAGGAACAACTGCAAGTGCTACAAAAGTATAATTGCAACACGATACAAGGCTACTTGTTCTCTAAGCCTGTTCCTGCAAATGAATTTGCCAAACTTTTAGAAAAAGGTAGATTAGAGGCTGTAGAAAATGATATTTAAGAATGATTATTCTTTAAAGGTTGTGCTATGTATAACTTCCCTGTGATAAATTCAAATGTTCATTTATTTGTAAATATCACAGGGGTGTTAAACGAGGCATATTTTACAACAACGGGACGCCCTCCAAACTCTCCTTATTCTCTAACACCTCAATCTCTTCCAACCATGTCTCACTTTTCCTTGTTATAAATGAAAAAGAATGCTTCTGATTTCAATTCACGGGATGCCATACTGCTATTCTCTTTCATGAACACATATATATTCTTCAGGTCTAAGATCCTTTGATATATTTATCTCTTCTTTTCCTTTTCTCACAAAACATTAGGAAAACCCTCTAATATATGAAAGAAAGCTAATTTTCTTCAAAATGAATAGCAGCCGAAGTTGCAAGCAATTTCGGCTGCTATTTACTTAAGTATTATATGAGAAGCATCGAGCCGTTCCATAAAAGTGCGGCTTTTATTATATAAATTTGGTTACCTGTTGCTAGAAACTCATTGAAAATTATCCCTTGAATCTACTACTAGGCCCAGTACTCTCTTTTTTTCTGACACAGGCACACAATCTACAATTTCGGTAACAATACTTCTATGCTAGTTCCTGCATTAACTTGGCTTGTAATTTGGATAGATCCTTTGTGTGATTCTATAATACTAAGGCTTACAGTCATACCTAAACCAATTCCTTTTTCTTTTAAGCTATAGAAAGGATCACCAATGTGTTGTAAATGACTTTCTCCGATTCCGCAGCCATTATCCTCAATCTTAACGGCAAAATAGTTTTCATTTTTCTCATATATAGAGATGTTGATTTCTCCATTTGTAGTAATTGCTTCTAAAGCGTTTTTCAGTATGTTAATAAATACTTGTTTTAATTTACTTTCATTGCAGTATGTATTGAATTGATCGAGTTCCATCAAGTTTATTTTCGTTTTTTGTTGGGATGCTTCTATTGAAAACAATTGAACGACTTCTTTCACAATGGTATTGATGTTTTTATTTTCAAACATATAATCTGTTGGTTTTGCGATCATTAATAGTTCATTCACAATACTATTGATTCGATCAATTTCAGTTACTAACAGGTTTATATGCTGATCAAGTTTAATTGTTTTCTCTTGTCCCATTTGCAAATATCCTTTAATAATTGCAAGTGGATTTCGTATTTCGTGGGCTATACCTGCAGAAAGTTCACCTAAAGCAGACATTTTTTCGGATTGCCTTAACTTGCGCTCTGTTTCTTTTAAAGCGGTTATTTCTCTCCCAATAACGACTAATCCTTTTCTGGAACCATCATTATTAAAAATAGGCACTTTGAATGCATCAAAAATTTTATTGGAACCATCTCTCGTTGGGATTATTTCTTCGCATCGACTTACCTTTCCAACCTTCCACGCCTCTTCGTCCGTTTCTATACAATAAATCAAAGCATCGCGATAAAAGTCTGTATATTCTGCCATTTCTTTATCTGTTTTCCCTTTATAATCGATGCCTTGAAGCTCGAATAACTGAGCACCAAATTTATTTATTTGAAGCCACTTTCCTTCACCATCTTTAAATGAAACAAAGTCGGGCATCGTATCAATTAAAAAAGAAAGTTTCTCTTTTTCTTCTTCAATTTGTTTGGAATCTCTTAACTTATTTATTAAAACAAATAAAAGAATAGCTGTAAGGAGAATGAACACAAAACCTTTAAATCGATCCAGAAAGAGAATCTTTTCATCAGAAAGGTTAGAAATGCTTAAGAAATAATCAGTACCAACGATCCAAATAGGTCCTAATATTACATATAAAAAAGGTATTATTCGGAAAAAATCAGTTTTTATTTTCATTGTTCTGTCCCCTTAATACAATTCGAAATCTGATAATGTTTAGTTATATTGTCACATATTCGACAAGATTCAGCAACAGAATATAGGTGGGTATTTTATCGCTAGAAGCGATAGAAGTATTCAGCAAAAAGTCAATTTACAGTTTCCGAATTGCATAGGACAATGCACAAATACATATCTCCTAGTAATTGGCTAAACGAGTCAACTCGGATTATGAACACGACAAAACGTCCTGCCTACGCGACAAAACCCCGAATAGTGGATATTCCTCACTATTCGAGGCCTTTTTAGAGTTATGAAATTCTTTTATTTGTTTTTATTCTTTTTATCACCAGTATCATTCGTCACTGTCGTAACAAGTTCCATATCCCAATAGACATCAGAACTGGTTGGACGATCTTGGTGTATTTCTGCCGCTAATACGTTTGTTCCTTCTATTAAATGGGCAAGATCTTCCTCTGTCAAATCAAAGCTTTCATAAGCGCTTTCATCTGCAACACTTGCCCCTGAAAGAAACGATAAGTATTTATCACATGAAATGTCTCCTTCAGGAAGGTTGTGTCTGACAATTTCTTGACCGGGCTGCTTCATTCTCAATGACTATATTAAAATGATCTTGGTAAACCTAATACATGCTGTGCAACAAAACTTACAACTAAGTTGTTTGAAATAGGCGCTATCATAAATAATCGTGCCTCTCTAAACTTTCTTTCAATATGGTATTCCGATGCAAATCCATATCCGCCATACGTATCCATAGCGGCATTTGCGGCTTTCCATGCTGCTTCCGAAGCTAAATATTTTGACATGTTTGCTTCTGCTCCCCCTTTTTGGTCGGCATCAAATAGGGCTGCGGCTTTATCTCTCATAAGCTTCGCTGCTTCAATATCCATATAGGCTTTCGCAATTGGGAACTGAACTCCTTGATTTTGACCGATTGGGCGATTAAAGACAACCCGCTCATTTGCATATTGAACTGCTTTATCTACAAAGTAAAAACCATCTCCAATGCTTTCGGATGCTACTAAAATACGCTCGGCATTCATCCCACTTAATACATAGCGGAACCCTTTACCTTCTTCCCCAATCAGGTTTTCTATCGGAATTTCTACATTCTCGAAAAAAACTTCCGTTGTTGCGTGGTTGACCATCGTATCGATTGTACGAATCGTAATATTATCTTTTTGATCATTCATATCTAAAATAAATAAACTCAATCCATCCGTCTTTTTAGCAACCTGTTCTTTTGGAGTTGTTCTGGCTAATAGAAGCATTAGATCTGAATATTTGGTACGCGAAATCCATATTTTCTGTCCGTTTACGATGTACTTATCGCCTTGACGAACAGCGGATGTAATAATATTGGTAGTATCACTGCCGGCGGTTGGCTCTGTTACACCAAATGCTTGCAGTCGTAATTCACCAGATGCAATTTTTGGTAAATAACGTTGCTTCTGTTCTTCATTTCCATGATTGAGCAGTGCGCCCATCGTGTACATTTGAGCATGTCCTGCTGCAGCATTCCCTCCGGACCGATTAATTTCTTCTAAAATGACACTAGCCTCCGCCATACCAAGTCCGGCACCTCCATATTCTTCTGGTATCAATATGGAAAGCCATCCTTCATCTGTTAGCGCTTTTATAAACTCTTTTGGGTATTCACCTTTTTCATCGACTTTTCTCCAGTAATCTTCTGGATATTTCTCACATAATGCGCGTATACTTTTTCTAATTAGCTCGATTTCCTCGATTGAACTTTTTGCGGTTACCAAATGAACCATTCCTCCTAACAATTTATGAGCTTTAAAATCATTTTAAAAAGATTACAAATAACTTAATTCCTCAAGAAGAAACTGGGATTGGATACTTCCTATCATACGGTCCAGCTTTTAATAAATAGCTAGGAGTTTGATGTCCCACTATTTCTTCTAACAATCGTGAAGCATTCAATAATTCTTCTATGTCTATATTCGTTTGTATGTCCATGCTATGAAGCATATGAACAACGTCTTCTGTACAAACATTTCCGGTAGCTCCTGGTGCAAACGGACATCCACCAAGTCCTCCTAATGCTGTATCAAAATGAGTAACTCCTGTATTAATACCTGCTAAAATATTGGAAAGACCCATATCTCTCGTATTATGAAAATGAAGTCGGAGTTTTTGTTTTGGAAACTCAAAACGTATTAATGAGATCAATTGAAAAACCATTTTTGGATTAGCCATTCCGGTCGTATCAGCTAATGTCAGCATGTTTATATTCAATTCGGTAACATGTTGTATTATTGATCGAATACGATCTTTAGATATTTCCCCTTCAAATGGGCATCCAAAAGTGGTGGCCAATGACACATCCAATAAAATCTTGTTTTCAATACAAAATTCATTTATTTTCCTCAACTCTTCTAAGGATTGCAAAGTAGTTTTTTGCACATTTTGTAAATTATGAGTTTCACTCGCCGAAAAGACATAGTTGATATTGTTGACGCCCAGTTGGGACGCTCTTTCTGCTCCCTTTAAATTAGGAACTAAAGCAATCAAGTTTGCAGTACCAGCTTCTTGTTGTATTTTCGAATACAACTCTCCACTGTTTGCCATTTGTGGAACTCTTATAGGATGAACAAACGATCCAAATTCAAATGTATTTACACCAGCATTTCTTAATCCTTTAAATAGTAGTTCTTTGTCCTCCACATTGACTAATTTCTTTTCCAGTTGAAGTCCATCGCGTAGTACTACTTCATTGATATATACTTTCTCCGGAAAATTCATACCAAATTCTTTCCTCCAATTTTGTTTCCACTCGAGAATGTGAAGTGGAGTATTATTTTTCAACCAGTTGTTGCTGGAAACCAAATTCTTTTAATATCGCCTTCGTATGTTCACCTAATTCAGGAACCGGGTTCATCACAATATGAAATTCCCTTGATGTAACAGGTGGAATTAGTGCTTTTACTACTCCTCTAGGAGTGTCTATCTCTCTCCAACGTTCCCTGTATTTTAGTTGAGGATGGTTGTTTACTTCTTTTAATGTATTTAATTGTGCGTTAGCGATATTAGTATTTTCCAACTGAGTAATAATTTCTTCGGCACTTGAATTTTTGAACGTTTCTTCTACTATTTCCTTTAAAACTTCTTTATGTTGGACACGACTACTATTTGTATTAAAACGTGGATCATTTGTAAGAGACGGATTCTTTAAGAGTTTTTCACAAAACTGTTTCCATTCTCGTTCATTTTGAATGGCCAGAAATACCTGTTCTGCATTTTTCACCTTAAACGGGCCATAAGGGTAAATTGCTGCGTGACTTGAGCCAGTCCTTTTTGGATCAGAACCCCCGTATTCAGAGTAAAGAAGCGGATAACCCAGCCATTCACTCAGTGCTTCTAGCATGGATATTTCGATTACTGTCCCTTTATTTGTTTCCTTTCTTACAAACAATGCAGTTAAAATACCTGTATAAGCATACATTCCTGCTGCTATATCTGCGATTGAAATCCCCGCTCTTGAGGGCGTATCTTCTGTTCCAGTGATGGACATTAGTCCAGCCTCACATTGTATAAGTAAATCGTACGCTTTTTTGTCTTTGTAAGGTCCATCTGTGCCGTATCCAGAAATACCACAAATGATTAGTTGCGGATATTTCTTCTTTAATTCCTCCGGATTGAAACCAAGTCGATTTATCGCTCCGGGAGCCAAGTTTTGAATGAACACATCCGCTTTGGAAAGAATCTTATCCAAAACTCTTTTTCCTTCCGACTCTTTTAGGTCAAGTGTCAGCGATTCTTTTGAACGATTTAACCAAACAAAAGCACTAGACATTCCGTGGACTGTTTCATCATAATGTCTAGCAAAGTCCCCACCTGGTCTTTCGACTTTAATGACGCGTGCTCCTAAATCAGCCAATTGCCTAGTCGCGTAAGGTGCAGCTACTGCTTGTTCTAATGAAACAACTGTAATCCCTTTTAGCGGTAACATTGAACTCCTCCTTCATCATTTTAAACACCTTGCCAAACTGGCTCTCTTTTTTCATTAAAAGCTTGTATTCCTTCTTCCCTATCTTGCGAATTAGCGCATTTATAATATTGTTCCAATTCAATTGATAATGCTTTCTCCAAATCTGTTTGAATACCTTTATCGATTGATTGTTTAAGTGCCTTTAATGAAAGGGGGGCATTTTTCGCGATTCCTTTCGCAACTTTCAATGTTTCCTCAAGTAAACGATCACTAGGAAATACACCATTAGCAAGACCGAGTTCACGTGACTCGGCTGCGGTCATTTGTCTCCCTGAATATAAGAATTCTTTCGCCACTTTAACCGGAATTGTTCTTGGTAAAAGCTGAGTACCTCCTGCACCTGGAATAATTCCAATCTTCACTTCTGGTAGTCCCATCTTTGCATGTTCTGCCACATAACAAAGATCACAGCTAAGAGCCATTTCCAGTCCTCCGCCTAATGCAAAACCGTTTACAGCAGCAACAGTTGGGAAAGAAAAATTCCTGATTGCTTCATACGCTTCTTCAAAAATATCATGCTGAAGTTTCCAGTCCTTTTGAGACATTCCTTTTCTTTCTTTTAAATCTCCTCCTACGCAAAAGCTTTTTTCACCAGACCCAGTCAAGATCAACACTCGCACATCTTTTAGCGTCTCTAAATATTTGAGACACTCTATTAGCTCAGTTCCCATCTGTGTATTTAATGCATTCATAGAATCTGGACGATTTAATTGTAAAACGTAAACATTTTCTTTTTTATGTTCATCCGTAAGTGTGATCGTTTCCCAATTCTTCATGTGGTCTCCTCCGTTTATTAAATAATTTATCCTAAAATGAAAAGTGCAATTTCTGGAAATATCCATACTAAAGCTAATACTAAAATGATAATAAACCCAAAAGGCAACACGCTTTTTATAATGGTTCCCATCGATTCTTTCGGTACCAATGTTTTAATGGCGAACAAATTCATGCCAACTGGTGGTGTAATAACCGCAAGTTCCATATTGATCACCATGATGATTCCAAACCAAATTGGATCGAATCCTAAACTCATCGCAATCGGAAAGAAGATAGGTGTTGTGATCAAGAGAATTGAAACAACTTCTAAGAAAAATCCCATAATGAGCCAAATTATACTCATGATTAATATAACAACCCAAGGCGCTACAGACAGTTCAGATATAAAATTAGACAGATATTGTGGCATTCCTAAAAGAGTTAGTGCGGATCCAAAAACAACCGCACCGACTACTACCGTTAGCAACATAGCACTCGTTTTTACTGATTCAATGAAAACAGTAGGAATCAACTTCATAGGGAGCGTCCGGTGTATGAAAGATGTAACAACGAAAGCGTAAATTACTCCGACTGCCGCTGCTTCCGTAGGTGTGAATATGCCTGCATAAATACCGCCTAAAATAAATACAGGCAGTAATAGATCAGGGATTGCTTTCAATAAGATGTTTGCTTTTTCTTTTTCAGGAATTAAATTTTCTTCTATTTCTTGGTTTTCAGTTGAAGGCTTAAGACTAGGAGCTTTAATAACGGTATATATGGATAACAGAATGGCTATCAGCAATCCTGGAATAATTCCAGCCATAAATAAATCTCCAGGTGAAGATCCGCTTAAAGATGCATACAGGATTAAAGGAATACTTGGAGGAATTAGTATACCTAAGGACCCCCCTAGCGCTGAAAGACCATACGAAAGATTTTTTGTATAGTTTTGCTTCAACATTTCAGGAATAGCGATTCGTCCAATTGTTAATACGGAGGTCATGCTGGAACCAACAATTGCGGCAAAAAGAGTATAAGCTGCAACACTTGCTACACCTGTCCCCCCTCTTACTCTTCTAAGTAAATGGTGAGCTACTGCAAAAATTCGTTCTCCACTTTTGCCATGGTACATCAGATTTCCCATTATTATATACAAGGGTATCGCAACAAAAATAAATTCAGATAAAGTATTTTTCAATGTAATAGGTACCTGTATTAAAAATTGTGTATCAGATGAAAACAGAATAGTGATTACTCCGGACAAGCCCAGTGCGAAACCAATCGGAACACCTAGAAATAAAGAAATAAATAGTACTGCCAATAAAATTAATATAGCGCTCGTACTAATCAATTACTTTCACCTCCTGTGGGGTGGCATGCGGTTCTGAAATGATTTTAATAACAGAGCCAATTCCACCCAATATTAACAGTCCACCGCCTATACAAATAAATGAATATGGAATCCATAAAGGCACTGAAAGTAACGTTGGAGAAACTGAACCTCTGTCGTAGGAACTGGCCGTGATGTTCCATCCGTATATGAGTAATATAGTTGCGTATGGGATTACCAACATTACATTAATTATCCGTAGAATCTTATTTGCTTTGCCTTTTAACTTATCAAGAAAAAAAGTAACTTTTAGATGTTCATCCTCAATCAGTAAATAACCCATAGAAAAGAAAACGATAAATTGCAAAGTATACGAAGATATTTCATTTGTCCATATAGTCGGAGACTTAAATCCATATCTTGAAATTACTTCATAAAAAACGATGATAGCTAGAAATCCCATTAAAATAGCTAATAAGAAAACAATCGTTTTTTGTATGTAGTCAATGCTTTTCAATACACCCCTCATAACAATTCACCAACTCTCTTCAGATTTATCAAAAAGGACATAGGTCACTAAAGATTATGAGTTTTAACCTAATGTCCTTTTCATCCAGATTATTGTTCGTTTGCTTTCTCAACCAAATCTAATAATCTCTTACCTAATTCACCTGAAGATTCAATGTATGCATCAAAACGACTAGTAGCTGCTTCTTTCCATAATTCCATTTCGGTATCAGATGGTGTATATAGTTCTAGACCATGCTCCGTTAATTGTTCTTTATAGATCAAATCTTTTTCCTTGGCTTCTTTTCTTGACTGTTCTTGGGCGATTTTAGAAGCCTCTCCTATAGCTTTTTGTACATCTTCCGGCAATGATTCCCACCAATTAAGATTTGTAGCACCTTGGAAGGAAAGACTTAATAAGGTCATATCCGTGCCATATTTTGTTACTTCATACAAGCTTCGTTCAATAACGGAAGATGGACCCGTAGTGTACCCATCTATTGCTCCATGCTCAAGTGCTTGATATATTTCCTGTGAACTCATACTTACTGGTGATGCACCCAACTCTTCCAACATCAGGGATGCCCCTTGACCAAACCCCCTCATAATCAGTCCTGAAACATCATTTGGCACTTTGATTGGTTTGTTCCCATAGAGTTCGACTGTCCCATAAGACGGCCACCCAATTAATTTCATCCCCAATTTCTCAAACTGGGCATCAAATATGTCACCAAACTCCCCATCTTCTGCAGCCCACATTGCCTCCCATGAATTAAACAGTAATGGTAAATCTGTAACTTGTAGTGGTTTTGCCTCCCCCCCTGCTAGGAAACCAGTTGTAATCTGACCTATTTGTACCCCCCCTGTTGCAAGTGCATCGGGTAATTGTGTGTCGTTATACAGTTGTCCATTTGGGAATGTGCTAGGGATTAATTGAATAGAAGTATCCTTGGTTTTCTTTTCGATCTCTTCCGCCAATACTTCAAAATACACACCAGCAGCATGCTCTTTTGGCAAGTTATAAGCAATCTTAATCGGTTGCGTTTTTTGATTTTTGGTATCACCTGCTTTTGCAACAGAATCGTTATCCTTACCACAGCCAGCTAAAATCGTTAATAAAATTAAACTTATGAATATAAGCCTCTTCATCAATGTTTTACCTCCTTTTATGGTAACGCTTACATTTATTTCCTTGAATAGTTACATGACGTGTTCTTTCTTTCCCTCACTCATGAAATCTATAATATTTCTAATCCACTCTTTGATGGAATGTAAATTTTCCATTTCTAATCCTTGTTGAAATAAACGATCCATCTGATTTTTTAGTTTAATGTCCACATTATAATCACAAGCAAAAGACAGACAATCAGACCATTTAGCTGCATATTCTTCTAAATTCATAGGCTTGCCTTTTGAACCAGGTGCATGCTGTATTACTTTTTCAATAACTGTACCTTCTTTTGTTTTTACCGACACATACACAGGCAGCTTTTCGATTTCCTCGGAATCTGTTATTTCACCGTCATATTCTTCTAGTTGGACGATGCCGAACAGTTTTTGTATTTTGTCCCTCTGTACCATGCGATCCGTAAATGAATTCAATTGGATTTCACCATCTTCTAAAGCAGCTAAACAAGTGTATTCTGCACTAAACTTACCTTGTAGTCCGGTTGTCGGCCTATGGTGAATAAGTGCTGATAATCCATTTGGCGGAACCGACACATTAATTTGCACTACATCATCAAGCTTTATATTATTTTCCTTTCTTATTTCCAACATTCCGGCTATAAAACGGTGGTTAAAATAACAACAAGGGAATTTTTTTACACTTAACCCATTAACTTCGTAGTCATGCTGCCCACCAAATGTTACATCTTTCATAATTTCAGCTAAATGTTCAAATGATTCACTACCTGTATAAGCCTGCAAAAAGCCTCTTTCTTCAAAAACTTCTTTGTTGCCCGTTAATCCTTCTTTGGCCAATAAAACAGACTGTATCGCATGCTTTGCAGCTAGACCAACATGTAGGGGTTTAGTCATCGTCCCAAAGTTCTTTTGCAGACCGCCTGCCATCGAAGCCGAAATGGCAATGGCATTTTGTAACGTTTCTTTATCGAGCCCCATCAAGAGTCCACAAGCTGCAGTTGCACCAATCGTTCCAAGTGTGCTAGTAGCGTGCCAACCAAGATCATAATGTTTGAATCCCATCACTTTCCCTACTATTATCATGACTTCTGTTCCTACAACATAGGCCGTCAGGACCTCCTTAGAGGATTTCTCCAAATATTCTCCCAAGGTAAAAATAGAAGCCACAATTGGTGCACTTGGATGAGCCAAAATGGTTGGCGTTACATCATCAAAGTCTAACGCATGCGTCGCTGTTCCATTAATCAGCGCCGCATATTCCAATGGGACTTGTTCTGACTCTCCCCAAATGGAAGCCATTGCATCATTTGTAGATTTGTTCAGATACGTTTTTTTTACAACTTCGACACTTGGTTCGTTCCAACCCGCTAATGCAACTGCTACTGTATCAATAATTGCAAATTTCGAGATTTTAATGATTTCAGGACTCAAGTTTTCGTAGGTAGTTGATACAATATAATGAGTCATTCTTTCCATAAAACTACTTGTCATATTCCTATCCTCCCATCGATATTCTCTCACTCTTCTAAATTCTGAATTGTAAGTATATTTATAACATTGAAAATTCAATCAGTCTAATATATAGTTTGAATAATACCTATAGAAAAAAACTATAGCTAAGGGGTGATCAGGATGGAACCTAAAATTCTCCACTATGCGATAACACTAGCCAATGAAAAAAATTTTACGAAGGCAGCCCGAAAACTTCACATGGCACAGCCCTCTTTAAGTTACCAAATAAGTAAGCTAGAAAAAGATTTAGGAGTCCAGTTATTTCATAGAGAAAATGAGGTGTCGCCCACTTATGCAGGGAAGGTGTTCATTTCTCATGCCATACAAATTATCGATCAATTTCAACAACTAAAATCTGAAATTATAGACGTAGCCGAGATGATAAAGGGTCAACTGCTGATTGGAAGTTTAGCGAGCACAGGAGCCTATCTACTCCCTAAAACGATTTCTACATTTAAGGATCGATTTCCAGGTATTGAACTTGTACTAATCGAAGATACAAGTGTCCAATTACAATCGATGATTTCACGTGGTCAGTTAGAAATAGCGTTAATGTCGATGCCAATTTCAAATGTTGAACTCGAGAAAGAAACTATTCTAGAAGAGGATATTTTACTCGCTGTTTCGCCAAATCATTGGTTAGCAAGTTATGAGGAAGCCGATTTGAAGGATTGCAAAGATGAGTCATTTATACTTATAAAAGAAGGTTACCACTTCCGAAAAAATACGTATGATTTATGTGTACAATCCGGATTTGAACCTAAGATTGTTTTTGATAGTATCAATATTAATACTTGCGAATCCCTTGTCACTGCTGGTGTAGGAATATCATTTGTCCCAAGAATGATAGTGGACAATTTTAAAATGTCAGAAAACCCCGTCTATTTACCCATTAAAGCAGAGAATATTAATCCAAAGAGAGAAATCGTAATTGCTTACAAAAATAATCGATATCTTTCAAAAGCGGCGCGTTCTTTTATTAATATCATGAGGGAATTATATAAATAAGAGTCAACTAATAATCCCCTGATTTTTTCCATGTCGGAATTGGTTGGCACGTTTGCTCCATATTTTTCAAGTCCATATCTATCCATTCCAATAAACACATCAGCATCTAGTAAACTGCTAATATATTATCGGTATTCTGCCTCCCTTTTTTCAATATCTCTGCAAAACAAGTCAGTAAGATAATCGATTGTTTGTTTTTTAAAATGAAATGAAATTTCATTTTAAATATAATTAACAGTTGCCATTATAATATGGATTCCTGTTTTCTGTACTATTCTTTAAAAAATACAGCGTCTCTACCTAAGCCTAAAACAGGGATCATAATACTTGATGAGTAATTCAGAATCCTCTCCTAGACTCACACAGTGTTTATGTTGCTTAACCTAAACGAACTATTTCTTCATCAGATGCATTTTAGTCTTTCTACACATGCCTTCTAGTTTTCTTTGTCTTTTAACGGTAAGGATTCTCCCCCTTGCAAGATACTAATTATGTCCATTCAAGCCATCTAACTCATTTTACAATCTACTACCGATGCCAAACTAATCTCACCTAGGTTCCCCATCTTTTATTTATAATCCATAATCTAAGTGGCTTTTCTGAATAAGAAAGACATTGTAAAGCAATCAAGTAATGAAAATCCGCTTCATTAGTAAATGCATTTTAAAAATTTGTATTTGAAAATCAAATTGTATCGTATTACCAGAATTGTTCCTTATACTAGGAAATCCTTCCAAACCGTCCCCTTCTTCCTTCCATTGAACTTACTAATATTATGCGGTAAAGTAAGATTAGAGTTTTTATTCTGGTTACTTTGTCTAGATTCGCTCTAAACAAAAATGATTCTTTATTCATTATTATTTAACAAAAAATAACAATTAAAAGAAACCTTTAGTCCAGGTCAAATATTTTACATAAAAGCGTTAGGAGGAGAACATGAATACGATAGAACCATACTACATTACAGAATCTAAGAAAAAGTGCATTGAGGCAGGGATGTATCCGCATGAGGTATCAAGGCCAAAGAAGTTTTTGAGCGAAGCGGAATTTGAAAAGAAGCGAAAATCATATAGTGAAATACTTTCAGTTGTGCGTTTTTTCTCGAATAAGCTACTGGATTCCCTAAAAGGAACTCCTATACTTGTGGTTGTTTCGGATGCAACTGGTTATCTACTTGAGATTGAAGGAGATGAAACGATAAAATCTACCATTGAAAAATTTGGGATTAAATCTGGTAGCTTATTCACCCAAGAAGATACAGGTACGAATGTGATTAGTCTATCCTTGCAATACAAGCACCCGATCAGTTTGATTGGCGAACAACATTATCATACGTTTCTTCATGGCATTGCTTGTTACGGGACTAGATTTCACTATACTGATGAAAATAATTTGCTTGGTAGTGTATGCATTATGATGCCTATCCAGTTTCAGAATGAACTTTTCTTAACGATGCTAACCCAGGCGGTTGATTCCATTGAGAGAGAACTATTATTAAGGAAACAGAATAAGAAGCTTAATATTATGAATCAGATTATGTTAAGCAGAACAAGAAATGGAATTGTTATTACAGATGAGAATGGAATCACTACCGAGTTTAATAGTTTTGCCCAAAAAATTTCGAATAACAGCAGAGAGTCGGTTGTGGGAAGAAATATTTGTGAATCATCTCTAACGGGAGAGTATTTTAAAAAAGTACTGGAACAGGGAAAAATAGTTAATAATGAAGAATTAAAATTTTACGATCATGCGGGTAACCTTATGGTCTGCCTGTTCGATGCACAACCAATTTATGAAGAAGACAAAATGATAGGTGCCTTTGGTCAGTTTAGGGACATTTCGGATCGTTACTTATTGCAAGAGAAATATAATTATTTGGCCTATCATGATGATTTAACAAATCTACCAAACAGACGATATATTAAAAAGGAACTTGAATCCATTATAAAAGAACTACACGCAGGTCATCTTCGGACTTTGGCTCTTTTATACATCGATCTGGACCGTTTTAAAATTATTAATGATAACTTTAATCATTCTTACGGAGATAAATTCCTGATTGAAGTAAGCAAGCGTTTAAGTGGTTGTCTTGGGGAAAAGGATATACTTGGCCGAATGGGTGGCGATGAATTTGTTTTCCTACTGAAAGATTTTGTTGATCCTGAGTATGTCACGAAAAAAGCAGAAGAGATACTCCAACTGTTCCAACAACCTTTTCATGTCGGGAAGAAAGAGTTACATACGACAGTGAGTATCGGGGTTGCGATTTATCCCGACTATCCAATTTCAATGGAAAATCTCATGGTCTACGCTGATAATGCGATGTACCAGGCAAAATCACAAGGGAAAAATCGCTATGTCGTTCATACATCTGAATTATTAGATGTAATGATGGACGAATACATGCTCGAGATCGATTTAAGAAGAGCATTGGAGGAAAATGAGTTTGTTCTCCATTATCAGCCCCAAATTAATAACGATACCGGTAAATTGGTTGGATTCGAAGCGTTAATTCGTTGGCAGCATCCTACGTTAGGTCTGATACCTCCAGGAAAATTTATAAAATTAGCAGAAGAAAACGGATTGATCACTCAAATTGGAGAGTGGGTCATCGATGAGGCATGTTCACAAAACAAAAAATGGCATGATGCTGGAATGACACCTGTGAAAATCTCGGTTAATCTATCCACGCAGCAATTTCTTACAGGAAATCTCATACCATTTATGAAAGATGTATTAAAACGTACAGCTATCGATCCGGCCTATGTTGTAGTGGAGATTACCGAATATATGGCGATGGAGTACAATTACTCCATTCAAGTATTGGAACAGCTAAAAGCTCTCGGTATTGGCATCAGTATTGACGATTTTGGAACAGGCTATAGCTCGTTCAATTATCTTAAAAATTTTCCGATTGATTATATTAAGATCGACAAATCCTTTGTGGGTGAATTAATGAACAATGAGAAAGATGCTGTAATTGTAAAAGCCATTATCACATTAGCACATAACCTTCATAAAGAGGTAATAGCAGAAGGTGTCGAAACAAAGGAACAGCTTAATTTTCTAAAAAACTACAAGTGTGATATTTCTCAGGGTTATTTCTTTAGTAAACCACTTCCCGCGGGCGAAATTGAAAAGATTTATTTAAAACAACTTAGACCATAGAGGGAGAACATCATGAAAACCACTTCATCCGTATTAGTAGCAAATTTTAAACATTGGGGAATCCATCATATTTTTGGCATTCCGGGAAAGGCAGTATCTCCTATTCTATTCGAGATATTACACCATGAGATGGAATTTGTATTAAGTAAACACGAAGCAGCCGCAGGGTTTGAAGCTGCTGGCTATGCTTTAATGAATCAGAAAATAGGGGTCGCAGTAGGTACGTCTGGTCCTGGTGGGACTAACTTGCTTACTGCTGCCGGACAGGCGAAAGCGTCTAATCTTCCATTATTAATTATCACAGGACATCCTTCGATGAAAGACACTGGTAAAGCAATGGGACAAGACTCCAGCATATTTGGATCTGATCTTGTAGATATGTTCAAATCTGTTACGAAGTTCAGTGCACGGATAGAACGAGGGGATATGCTACAGCCGTTCCTGCAGCATGCGCTTGAAAAAGCGTTATCCGGTGTAAAAGGACCTGTGCATCTGTCCATCCCATTTGATATTTTATTAGAAGAGATTGAACCGTTCCAGTTGGAGTTACCGGTATCACATGACATGATTTCACCAAAAACGAGTGAAGTAATCGATAAACTGAATATGGCCAAACGCCCCCTTCTATTTCTAGGAAAAGGCGTTCACTCAAGTAAGTCCTACGCAGAAGTACAGCATCTTGCGGAGCATTGGAACATCCCTGTCATCACAACACCAGGAGGAAAAGGGACATTTCCTTCCAATCATACGATGTCATTAGGAGCATTCGGATTGGGTGGTACCGTAGAAGCGAGCGAATACTTACATGAAAAGGTTGACCTACTTCTAGTCATTGGTTCTAAACTAAGTGATATGTCCATACCGGGATTATCGGAAGCAATGTACCCGGAGCACGTCATTCACTTCGATTATGACCCAACCTTTATTGGGAAATCAATCCAAGTACCAACCACTCCTGTGCTCGGGGATATAAAAGCGAATCTGACAGCTATTTTAAAGGATATACCGAATACTAATAGCGAAGCATTTATAGCACCAATCGAATCTATTCCGCTTCAAGAAAATAATCCTGGAGAGCGCATGTCCGCAATCCAAGTATTACGAGCGATGCGTTACTCACTACCAGACGACGCGATTATTTTTGGAGATGATGGGAGCCACTCTTTTTACGGTATCAAACACTTTGACATATACAAGCCAGGGACTTTCTTCTTTGATGATATATTCGGTGCAATGGGCAACGGAATTGGCTATGCCATCGGTGCAAAACTAGCAGCCCCTAAAGAAACAATTGTATGCTTGGTTGGCGATGGATGTATGTTCATGCACGGTACGGAGCTTTCCACGGCGTACAATTATAACTCCTCTGTCCTGTTCATCGTGTTGAATAATGGACGATTGGACATGGTGGAAAAAGGAATGCAAAAAATGATTGGCACTTCAATCGGTGGTGTTTATGAGACTCCTCTTGATGTAACCCGATTTGCCGAATCGATGGGTCTAGAAGCATACACTTGTTATAACCCATTTGATTTGAATGATAGAATAAAAGAAGCATTAAATAGAATCGAAGAAACAAACAAGCCAATCGTCATTGAAGCATTGGTAGATGAAAACGAAATTCCACCAACTATGGGGAGGCAGTAAAATGGAAGATAACAAACGATACGAGTCCGGTATACATGTAATGGAAGAATTATTTTCCGAAGAAGTAAGAAATGGCATGGCTGGAATGAAAAATATTTCACCTGACTTTTGGGAGATGATTGTGTCCTTTGGATTTGGAGATCTTTACGGTAGAAACACGCTTTCCCACGCACAACGAGAAGTCATCACACTCACAACACTAATCACACAAGGAGCATTCGATCAGCTGAAAGTTCACTTACGGGCAGCGCTAAACGTCGGACTTTCAAAAGAAGAAATTATCGAACTAATCATGCATTGTGCGGGATATGTCGGGTTTCCTAAAGCTGTTCAGGCAATGGGAATAGCTGGAGAGATTTTTAAGGAAACAGAGGTAACTAAATAGACAAACACAAATGCCCACCTAAAAAATAGGTGGGCATTGCCTTTGTCTACAAATCCGACTTCTTCAAAAATTCTTTCGAATTCGATCCATGTCATCCAAACAAATTCCCAACTAACTTGTTTCTAACAGAGTACACTTTTTTTAAATTCAGAACAGTTGAGTTCTTTATTTTAACTGAATCACTCAAAGCCGATTTGTCCAACGTATCATTATCATCTAATTCCTCAACTATCACCTTACTGCATATCCAACCTTTATTAGATAAGTAGTGTTATTTAATGCTTTAGCATCCTAAGTATTTGAACTCGCACTTGAATCTGTTCCAGAACATGCTGACATTATTACTATTAATGTCACAAGCATAAAGAACAACACTTATTTTTCTTCATAAATCAACACTTCCTTTTCTTTTATTTATTCTGAACTAAAGCCAATTCTTGCGCTACCGTAATAATCCAATCTTCTTGACCACCAACTGCTTCTAGTTCTGCTAATCTAGTCAAAATATCCCTAGCATCTACTCCGTATTCTTTTCCAGCACGTTCTGCAAATAATAAGAACGATGAGTACACGCCGGTATAACCAAGTGTTAAACTGAGTCTGTCAATCTGAACTGGTCGTGGCATCATGGGTTTCATAATGTTTTCTGCTGCATCCATTGTTTTATATAAATCCATATTATGTGAAATGTCTAGCTTGTTCATGACTGCTATCAATTGTTCCAGTGATGCATTTCCTGCTCCAGCCCCCATACCAGCGAGGCTCCCATCTATTCGAGTTGCACCTTCTTCTATTGCTACAATTGAGTTCGCAACGCCGAGAGAGAGATTATTATGTGCATGGAAACCTATCGATACACCTAAGTTCTCTTTAAATAATGAAACCCTTCGGCGCACACCATCCATTGTCAATGCCCCCGCTGAGTCTACAACGTAAATGGTTTGTGCTCCGTAAGCTTCCATCTTTTTTGCTTCTTCAAGAAGATTTTCAGGCGTAGTTCTGTGAGCCATCATTAGAAACCCAACTGTATCCATATTCAATGATCTAGCAGCCTTTATGTGTTGTTCCGATACATCTGCCTCTGTACAGTGTGTTGCAACCCTAACGACTGAAGCACCTAAATCATGTACATTTTTCAATTGATCGATAGTTCCAATTCCAGGGACTAGGAGAACTCCAATTTTCGCATTTTTAGCAGTTGAAACAGCTGTAGAGATCATGTCTGATTCTGTTACCTTAGAAAACCCATACTGAATTGAGCTTCCACCAAGACCATCACCATGTGTGACTTCAATAATGTCTGCACCGGCATCATCGATTATTTCTGTTAGCAGGGCAATCTGCTCTTTACTGTATTGATGAGAAATAGCATGCATTCCATCACGTAGGGTTACATCATTGATTGTAATTTTTTCACTCATCGAACATTCTCCTTTTTCTCCAGTGACATAGCCATTAGTTCCCCTGTTTTTACAGCCGCAGAGGTGATTATATCGAGGTTACCAGCGTATTTGGGCAGGAAATCTCCAAGACCCTCAACTTCAACAAACACCTTTACAATTCCGTCTTTAATTTCTGGAGCTGAAATTAGTCGATAACCTGGGACATACCCCTGAACGACTTCTACTACCTTTAATATAGAAGCGATAATTTCACTTTCTTCATACTCATGACCATCCTCGATTTTGGCGAAAATTGAATTTCTCATTAGAAGTGGCGGATTCGCTGGATTTAATATAATAATAGCCTTTGCTTTCTTAGCTCCTCCGACTTTCTCCAAGGCGAGTGCTGTTGTTTTCGTGAACTCATCAATATTCTGTCTAGTCCCTGGTCCCGCTCCCTTACTAGCTACGGTAGACACGATTTCACCATATTCAACAGGGACGATATTTGAAATCGCTTTCATTATTGGCACAGTAGCTTGGCCTCCACATGTAACCATGTTTACATTATCATGTTGTCCTATTAAATCAGCATTTGAGCTAACAGAGGGAACATAATAAGGACCAATTGCAGCAGGCGTTAAATCAATTACTTTCTTTTCTAACCCTTTTAAGATTTCAGCGTGTTTATAATGAGCCTTTGCTGAAGTTGCATCAAAAAGGATGTCCGCAATACTTGGATTTTTTTCAAAACCTTTTATTCCATTATCAAATGTTTTTAATCCATTTTCCCTAGCTAAGGCTAACCCCTCAGACTCCGAATCTACCCCAATCATTACTACTGGTTGAAGTGTTTCACTTCTAAGCAATTTATACATTAAATCCGTTCCTATATTTCCAGAACCTATGATAGCTACATTTGTTTTAGTCTTCACTTTTCATTTTCATCCTCTCGTAGCAATATGGTTGCCTTTTTAAAACAATCCCAAAAACGGGTATCCGGTTCAACTTGCTCCAGAACCGGTACCCTGTTTGTTGCATATATAGTTGTGTTGGTGACTGTGGTAACTTAAAAACCTCAAACAAAACTATTTCTCAATTGCCCTAATCCTTCAATCTCTATGATAACTTCGTCGCCTGCTGACATGTATGCTCGAACTTCTTCAGGCAATCCCATTAAAACCCCTTCCGGTGTGCCTGTTAAAATAATATCTCCGGGAGAGAGTGTTATATAGTTCGAAATATAGCTTATAATTTCATCACAATGAAAAATCATATCTGCTGTATTGGATTCCTGTTGTATGTTTCCGTTATAGTATGTTTTTATGGATAGCTTATTAGGATTTGGGATTTCGTCAGCAGTAACTAAATAAGGACCTATAGGGCAAAACTTATCTAATGCTTTTCCTAATAGCCATTGGCTAGACTGGAATTGCAAATCTCTAGCGGAAAGATCATTGGCATTGCAATATCCAAAGACATAGTTCAAAGCTTCTTCTTTGGATATATTTTTCGCCTCTTTTCCTATAACAATTGCTAGTTCGGCTTCGAAATCGTATTCTGAAGCTAAGGGTGGCAATGAAATAATTTCGTTTGATGCGGCGATACTGTTAGTGAATTTGTTAAATAATATAGGGTTAGTAGGTATCGCAAGATTCGATTCAATTGCATGCTTTCTATAGTTAAGACCGACGCAAATGATTTTATTTGGATTTGTTAACGTAGGCGCTATTTTAATAGACTTTTCACTTATATAAAGCGTCTCTAATGCACTCTTTTCTACTAATACATATAATAATCGAATGTTTTCCATTTTTTCGGGATCTGAAATAACCTCTTCCATTGTTAAACTAAGAGGATTATTAAACAAGAAAGAGGCTTTTTCTATATCAATTACACCTTTTTCTGTTATTATTCCTAGTTTAATAGCTTGTTCCTCTTCAAAATTGACTAATTTCATGATGAATTACCCTCCAATGTACTGTTTTTATCCAAAAAAGTTCATTCAAATTGATGGCATATCTAATACCAAATTCAATTTGAATGAACACCATTTTAAATACTTTGCGCTAAGCGCCAGATGGCAAATTCTTGATTGCGATGATTTTCAGCTTTTGTCTTTTCACCGTTTGCAACATCGAAAACTAGGTTGTAAATTTCCTCACCGACGTCTTGTAGAGAATTTTTACCTTCGACAATGGTTCCCGCATTAACATCAATATGTTCAGACATAATCTCATAAAGTTTCGGATTCGTTCCTACTTTAATGACAGGGACAATAGGTGATCCTGTTGGAGATCCTTTTCCAGTTGAAAATAATACTATTTGGGCACCCCCTGCAGCTAGTCCAGCCACAGATTCCACGTCATAACCTGGTGTATCCATAAATACAAATCCTTTGGTAGCTGGTTTTTCTGCGTATTTTAGTACTTGTTGTAAAACGGAATTTCCACCTTTTTTAATACACCCTAATGATTTTTCTTCAAGTGTTGTTAAACCACCAACCATATTACCAGGAGTGGGATTTGCAGAACGAATATCTTCACCTGTATCTAAAATACGTTGTTCATAATTCTTCACTATTGTTAAAAATTGTTTAGCCACATCATTGTTTGTCGCTCTTCTTGCTAGAATATGTTCAGCACCAATTGCTTCCGTTGTTTCGGCTAAAATACTTGTTGCTCCAGCTTCTACTATTAAATCTGAGCATACTCCGATTGCTGGATTCGCGGTAATTCCTGACCAAGCATCCGATCCTCCGCATTCTAATCCTATAGTTAGTTCAGTAATTGGAATGTCTACTCTAACATCTAATAGACTTTCCTCATAAGCTTCTTTTAACCACTGGCTACCTTCAGAAAAGATTTTATCTAAGGTGGTCCCACTATTTAGTACAAGCGATTTAACTTTGCAATGCTCCTCGTTTAATTCGGAAGCTATTTGGTTAGCAAAATCATTTTCACCCATTCCTAATACAAGTGCTGCATTTACATTAGGGTGACCAACAGTCCCTTTGATAGTACGTATAGTTTGCATTGCATCTTCGGGGAATTGAGATGTTCCTCCCTGCTGTACTACCGGCACAACACCCGGGACTAAATCTGCCAAACGATTTGTAATACCAGCAAGTTCCCCTACTGTATTAATAACAATGACATGATTACGAACACCATAGGTTCCATTTTTTCTGGGATATCCTTTAATAGTCTTCATTTACTCCCACCCCTTCTAACTGGAAATCATTTACGGATACAAGTCTTTCGCTTTCATTGAGCCCCCGTACATTGTGTACATGTACATGTTGCCCTAAGTTAATATCTTCCGTTGCAATGCCCATGCATTCACCGTATTTTAAAATTTTGTCGCCGGCATTAATCTTTTTAACACAAACTTTATGCCCATATGGTATTTTGTTAACGACTTTTAGATTTAAGCCGATTTCTTTAATATAAACTTCTTCATTCATCTCAAAGCTATTTAATGCTACTACCACATTATCTTCAGCATGAAGTTGAATTGCGTTATTTAGTTTCAAGCCAAACCCTCCCTTAAAATGTAGTTCCAATATGAGAAATGGCGAATTCCTCTAGTTTAAAGTCTTCTAACTTCGTTAATTGTCCTGATGAAATATCAATTACTTTTTGAAGAATATCAGAAGAAGTAACATGTTCGTCAATCACTAGGTCAATCATTTCTACTGATTGATTCTCTTTATTCATCACACCAATTGTCATACAAGGTACTACAATGGTCCCTGTAAAAATTGCTCGATTTGTTAAGAATACGATTAAATTACAGCCACTCGCTACCAAATTTGATGCCGCTTCGATAACGTTATTAGGCATAATAGACAAATGAAGTCCACTAGCATTAGGAATTTCAGCATAGTTTAATATGGATGCTACATCAATTCCTTCTGCCAACTTTAATTCTTCCAAACCTAATTGGAAATCGGCATCACTATATTGTAAATACTCAGACTCATTTGGATTCATCTTATCCCATGTTTGACGTGTATTTTTACTACTAATAGAAAGCATTTGTGCTTTGACTTGCTCATTTGCAGCACGGGATGTTGCTCTATCCAATACTTTTTCCATCTTGTCTGTCATTCCTAAAATTACAGTAGCACGTGATTCTACCATTTCTTTTATAAATGTAGAAACAGACGGCGAAGCACTTTGATATTCGTTCTTATCTAAATCGATAGGTAGGATTCCTATTGTCAATTTTTCAATTCCCTGTTCTGTTCTTTCTATCTCATGAATTTCTTCAGACCACTTTTTTACAATTTCAGATCCCGCTTGTAAAGTATTGGTACCACCCGCCATTTGTTGTATACTAAATCCTACTTTTGGTTTAGATTCTACTGTTTCATCAAGTAAAATGGATACCTGATTCGTCTCACATCCTAGACCTACTAGCAAAGACGCATAGATATTTGGATTCGCAACTACACCTTTTAACGTGTTTTTTGTTAAAAGAAAGTCATCGCCTAGTTGCGCACAACCATTTGCATGAACGACTGGGATACCCTGTGGGACTGTTTTGGCAATATCTCTTGTTACCACACTTGAGCAAACAACTGTAGAGACAACTCCTATATAATTTCTGATGCCTACCGAACTATCCGATCTTGCAAAACCCTTAAACGTTAGGTTAGACATTATGATACCTCCTTCTCCAACTTATTTGGTATGAATGCTTCAGATTTTACTTTTAAAGATTTACGTAATTCATCATCTTCTAAAGTTCCATCAATTCCACGTCTTCGTTGATATTTATCAGCAAGAATAACCGCTATCGGAACGAGGACTGCTGTACTGATTGTTGCTACGGAAATTTGAGCAGTCGCCACTGCAGCAATATCAATATATACCTGTGCTTCTGCAGCTGACATTAAGCCCGTTCCAGCAGCCACAGTTGCTGCAGCTGCAATAGCTGCGGGTGTAGCAACAGCATTACCGGCTGTAGATGCTTCTGCCAATGGTGCAATGTAACTTTTTTCTCTAAATATTTTAAATGCAACCACCATGAATCCACCGGAAATAATTACCGTCATAATTGCCAATAAAACACCTGCACCAACCACTTCTGAATTTAAGAAGTTCTTTAAGTTCATATTGGCACCTAATGCAAAAGCAAAGAACGGAATAACTACATTTTCTGCACTAGATAAAAATGTTCGCATTTTTGGATCCAGATTCCCTAAGAGCATACCTATCGCGATTGGTAGAAGGACTGCAACAAAAGCAATAACAGGGAACTGCGCACCCATCATTCCTAAAGCCATCAAAGTAAAGAATGGTCCGTCATTAAGAGAAAGAACTGCTGTTGCCCCTACATCTGAACGATTTCCATATTGACCAGTTAAAGCAGCAAACATTCCCCCATTGCCATTAGTCATAGCTGCAATAATAGCCATTGTAGATAACCCTAAAAAACCTGATACAGGATCTGATAATAACCCCCAAAGAACACCTACTGTTATACCCGCAATGTATTTAGAAGAAGTTAATATAACTCCCTTTTTTAAAGCGATTCCACCTACTTTTAGATTCATTTGACTTCCAGCACAGAACAAGAATAATGCGCAAAGTGTATTTGCACCGTCTTTAAATAAGGCTTGCGTAAATCCGCCTATTCTCAAGAATTCATAATTCCCATCTGCTGTAGGAGATACTCCTAAAGATTTCAAGAAATCCATAATAAAAGGTAAGTGTAGTTGGTCTATTGTGTTAATTAATGCTCCTAAAAAAAGCGGAACAATCATTAATCCACCAGGAATACGGTCAATTGTATCTTTTATTTTCATATAATAATCTCCTTTTAATTAGTTTTTTATATTAAGGAATGTGATTTAATTATCAAAACTTCACAACTATCATTTGTTAACGCTTTCATAAATATCTGCAATGCCCAATCCTTCAGCCCCTAATTCAGAAGTGATAGCATCTGGGTAGTAACGATTGATCATTTCCATACCGATGGATGCACGTCTCACACGCTCTCTAACTAAGGAAATATTAGTAGACTCCCATTGCTTCCCTGAAGGATATACGTCCGGATGATTTTTTAATCCGAATTTAATATATACTGGTGACAGCACACGAATGATTTCAGGAATTTCATAGTATCGTAAGAACCCACCGAAATTATCTGGTACTTCTATATATATATCTATTGGTAAATTGGTAGCTTGACGAATAGCAGCTAATTTAGAGAGTGTCATACTAGACGGAACATTATAAGTATCTGCTCCGATTTCTTCCATTAACTTAACGGATACTGGATTGCATGCACCCATTTGTACTGAAACTTTTACCACAAAGTCTTTAGGTAATAGACCTTCCTCCTTCATATGTTTTGTCATCAATAACAATCCTTCATCTGCAACTAATGCCCCCTTTAATCCTAACTTTGCACCTCGAATCAAATCTTCCATCGCATATGTTAATTGATCGACTCCCTCATGACGTAACGCTTGTGATTTACCTGCTGATGTTAAAGGACCTGCACTAATATCCCAAGTTCCTCTTGGTCCCACAAACAAGCTAAGTTCCATACCACGCTCAGCGGTCAACCGACACATTTCCTTGATCTCATCATCCGTCTGTAGCATAATTCCACTTCCTTGTGATACACGATGAATTGTTAAACCATATTCATCTACAGCTTTTAAAAGTTCTTTTAATGCTACAGGACCTTCGACGCTAGGGATCTCCACGCGGTATTGCGCCCCATCAGGAAATCTTTTCGTTGATGTCGGTAAGTCCTTTAACTCTGAAGTTGGATAACCAAGTTTCTCTAGTAGTTTTTGTGATTCATTCATAATAAACACCCCATCAATTATTTTAATTAAAAAAATATTCAGAAAATTTAAAACGCTATTTATCTAAAACTTGAATTGTAATCTCCCTACTATGTAAAGAGATTACAATTCTAGCTGTTGTTACTTGCTTTTTATTAAAACTGTTTTAATCGCTGTATAAAATTCTTTAGCTGCCTCACCTTGTTCACGCGAACCTGTACTTGAGGATTTCATGCCACCAAACGGTGCGTGTAACTCTACTCCCGCACTTTCTGCGTTTACTCGAACTAATCCTGATTCAATATCTTCAATAAATGTAAGTGCTGCACCAATATTGGTTGTATACAATGACGCACTCAAACCGTATTCGGAATCATTTGCTACATCGATTGCTTCTTCTATATCCTTGACCTTGATCAACGCAATAACAGGGCCAAATATTTCTTCTTGTGCAATCCGCATATGAGAAGCTACATTTTCAAAAATTGTAGGCTCTACATAAAAGCCATCAGCCAAATTTGCATTTTTTAGTTGCTTACCTCCGTAGATAAGCTGTGCACCTTCCTCTTGACCTATTTTAATATAATCTAATACCGTATTTAACTGGCTCTCACTCGCACAAGGGCCCATCCAAGTATCTTCGGTAATACCATTATCAACCTTAATTTTTTCCGTTTCCTTTATTAATGCTTGCTTAAACTCATCATAAATACTCTCTTCGATAATAATACGACTTGAAGCCGTACACTTTTGACCAGTAGACTTAAATGCACCACTTATTACTCCATCCACTGCGCTTTTCACATCAGCATCGTTAAGTACAATGACTGGGTTTTTACCGCCCATTTCCAGTTGAAATTTGACACCATTTTCACTTGCTGCCTTGGCAACTAACTTACCCGTAGCTTCAGATCCAGTAAATGTAATCCCATTGATTTTTTTACTGTTTATAATGGTGTTTCCTACGACAGAACCTTTTCCAGTAACAAAGTTTAGCACCCCTTTAGGAATACCTGCTTTTTCAAAACATTGTACGATTTTAGCTGCAGTGACAGCACTTTCAGAAGCTGGTTTAAATACTACCGTATTCCCATAAACTAAAGCCGGTGCAATCTTCCAAATAGGTATAGCAACGGGAAAGTTCCATGGGGTAATTATCCCCACAACTCCGAGTGGTGTACGCTTAGTGAACATCAATGCATCCTTATCCGATGAAGGAATTACGTCTCCATCTTTACGCATGCCCTCTGATGCATAATAACGAAGTATAGCTATACCACGCTGTGTTTCTCCAATCGCCTCCGGAAGTGTTTTTCCCATTTCCTTCGTTAGTGTCTCGGCAATTTCTGTGAGATTACGCTCTACTTCATTTGCAACTTGATATAACATTTGCCCACGATTAAATTGACCCAATTTACGCCATTCTCTTTTAGCGTCTATGGAGGATTGAATCGCTTCTTCCACATCTCCAGCTGTAGAAGATTGAAGAATTCCTATTACCTCCTGCCTATTTGCTGGATTAATACTTTCCATTAGCTCGCCGTTACTACTTTCTTTCCATTTCCCATTGATCAAGTTTTTAAATACCTCTGCCATTTTATCCATCTCCTAATCATTCTCGTTATCTGAAATAAATCCTAATTCTTTCGAAATGTTTGTTGCACAAACTTTTAAACACCTCTTGTTAACATTGGCTACCTCTTCATTAAAGACCGCCTTTGGAGTGGAGACACTTACTGCAGCGACAACTTTTTTAGAATAGTCTCTGATTGGTAATGCAAAACAAATAATTCCTTCTTCATTTTCTTCATTATCAATCGCATACTTTTCTTTTCTAACTCGATTCATCTCAAGTTTAAATTCTTCTAAACTTAAAATAGAATTATCGGTCTTTTTAACAAAATCATATTTAGTAAAAATTCCTTCAAAATCATCCTCAGTGAGATTTGCAACTAAAACTTTTCCAACCGCTGATGAATGAAGATGAACCCTTTTGCCAATCCGAGATTGAACAACTAATGATCCATTTCCATTAATTTTGTCAATATAGATAGCTTCCTTCCCCATCAATTGGACTAAATGAACCGTTTTATCTGTTTGAGAATTTAATTCTTCTAAATGCCTTCTTGCCAACTTACGTATATCTAACTGACTTGTAACTAAATTGCCACGCTCATAAAGTTTCCAACCTAGATGATATTCGCTAGTTGAATGGTTTTGTGAAACGTATCCGTGATGCATTAATGTTTTTAAAAGAGAGTGAACGGTACTTTTGTTTAAATCCATTCTATTACTGATTTCTTTTATAGATAATTCTCTAGTACGCTCATCAAATAATTCTAAAATATTTAAAGCTCTTGTGACGGATTGTATGATTGGCATAGATTTCCCCCCTATAAACTCAAAGAAAAAGGATTCGTTTTATAATGTAAAACGCCGTTTTCATTCTACACCAAAGTTCAATTTCTTTATTTTCCTAAATAACCTTTGATTGTTAATTCTAACCCCGACGAAGCTCTTGTTTTACAATATAAAACGCCGTTCCAAAAAGTTTTTGTTTTCAGAATAATCTTATATCTTGTACAGATCTATTGTCAATACTTTCTTGAAAATTTTATTGGTGCCAGTCACTCACGCAATCAACTAAATACCGTACATTATTATGTATAGTTTAAATCACTCATCATTATGAAACTTTTTTTGGTGAATGCGGCACGACCCCATCCTTTATTTGAAAAAAGCAATCCAAAATACGACCGATTATGCCGGAAAAGCAACCAAATAATCGGCCAGAGCAATCAGTTCCCCCTAAGAGCAACCATCCCCAAAACGGGTACCCGGTTCTACTTGCCCTGGAACCAGGTACCCTACTTGATGCATATATAGTTGTGTGGAACAAATTATGGACGATTCAAGGATGGTAGTCTCTAATGTAGCGTTTTTACCTAATTGCTTAGATATAGAAAAAACAGTCTAAGTAAGGATCTATCTTATAAAGAATGCACCCGAAAATATTGGCTGCTACTTCCTTTTTCAAGAGAAGGTAAAATAGTTAATTGTAGTCTTTTGTCAGAACTGTGTAGAATTGTTTCTAACACAGTGATGAGTCACTATTCTGTTTTTTACACAGGATCAAAAAAAGGAAAGAAAAAAGCGTAATCCTTATAGGACTACGCTTTCTTCATTCCCTAAATAGGGAATACACTCAGAAAATTTGTTAATGTTGCTTAGTTAAACCGTAACTGACAATTTCAACCTTCATCTCGTCAGTGCAGTTCTGTCGTCTGATATGGAACCATCAGACATTAAGGTGCACTTCCACAAAAAACTTTTCTTTCACTTGCAGATAAAATACGCTGGATCGAAACCTAAATATATCGGTTCCCGACGAGAGTACCTTTCGTCAGTAAAACAAATTTTCCGCAAAGGCTGTGCAAATCATCCATTGGAGTCCCTTGTAAACTCATAGTTTACCAGTCCCTTCCTACGGTAGTTCCGCCTTGTACTATATATACCCCACTTAAAAATGATTAAACATCTTTTATTAAATTTATTCAAACTTTTTTATGTTAATTTTAAAGAGGAAAACTGCTCACTTTATATTAGCGGTTACACTGCTGCTACTTCTTAAGCAGATATATTAGATAATATTTAATAGGTAAAAGTCAGAAACGTGAGAACCGTATCTATCATAAATCAAACTTCCTCAAAAACTCCTTCGAATCCGACCCATGTAGTCCAATTAAATTTCCAACTAACTTAATATATTCCCTAAACGTATTATCTCGACTGACCTCGTCTGCCCACCATATTTTAGGATTATACGCAGTCATATCTTCAGCGACATAGGTTAACCGTACACCGCTGTTTTGAAACACTTTATCATATAAGATTTTAACTCTTCTCATGTGAAAACCAGATGAAACAACAATAGCGGACTCAAACTTGTGATTTCGTACGATCTCTTCAGAAAAAATAGCATTATCCAAAGTACTGTCTGATTTCACTTCCATTATAATAGCTTCATTTGGAACACCTAACTCCAGTGCCCGTTCGTAGAGTTGTTGAACACTACCATTGGATAGCATTAGATAAGGTGCATATCCTTCTTTATATAGCTGAACACCTTTTTCTAAACGCCCATCACCCCCACTTAAAACAATGATGACATCGGATTTTACTGGTTTTTCATCAATAACGAGAAAGTCACCAGCGGAGTTAAAGACCACTATGAATAGCAGTATCCCTACAAACAATATCCATTTTTTCTTTAACATCGCTATACAGCATCATCCTTTTTTTATGGGTCCTTATTGGTTAATTCGTTAATAATAAGTTTATCAAATATTAATGTCACAAAGTACCTTTACTCATTAATCTCAACCAAAGTCTTATATAAACACAATATTCAATTCTGACCACAAAAAATTCTTTTATTTTTTATGCGGTTTTCTTTAAATCAAAAGTGGGTATTATAATATAAAACCAAAAAAGGGAGTGTTGGAAATGGAAAGAGGAAACAAACGTGCATTTCTATTAGGTGGAATAACTGCCGTGGCGCTTATGTATATAAATAAAGAGAGTTCGAAAACGAAAATGAAAAACACGAAGACAAAAGCAAAATCCTATATAGATTCCCAAAAACACAAACCAAACCTTGCAACTAAAACCGGCTTCTCCGACCCACAAGATCCAGACGACAACCGCATGGTTGAAGAAGGTGCAATGACAAGTGTTCAATATTTTAACGAAAACGTCCAGGACAACAATTCAAAATCAGAATCGAAAAAAGCTTACCCTAAATCACACAAAAAAAAGTTGCCTGAATCGGAAGAATCGTTACAAGCAGACAATAATGATTCTCCTGCTAAACAGGAGAATCATACGGAACACGAATTGAAGAATTAATATAAATGGCTCTTTGCTTAGGCAAAGGGCTTTCTTATAGGAATTAATGAAAATAATATATAAAATATTATGTTTATGTATTTAAATCCTGGTTTTAACTTCATTTAACTAAAACAATATTTCTATCATTTAAATATCTATACGTTACTATTACTTGTTCTCCATTTTTACACTCATAGAAACTATTATTTATTGTTAAATCGTCTTTTGAGTTTTCAATAGACGATGAAGAAATAAAGGTAGACAGTTTTACTAATAATAGCTGAACATTTAAATAAGATAGCTGTTTCTTTATTTTTTCTAGAAATCCTTGACCCAATCCGTTTTCCCGCCATTCTTCTTTTATTGACAAATCATTACAAGCCGCTACCATTCCTGGTATATCATCAATTTCACATATATCTTGCAAACTAATAAATAATGTATTCAAATCTGCTGAAATACAATTCCCTTCTATACAAGTATCTAAAAAAGAACTCTTTTGCGGATTAAATATATAAAGCGATGCTTCTCCCACTTTTATAGGTTCACTCAATTCCTCTATATAAACTAAACATTTTGCAACCACGTTAAAAATAGAAGTTCCTTCTTCTAAAAAAATTTGAAAATCAATAAAAACATTAGAAATTTTCATATATTTCTCCCCTTTAATGAGTTAAATCGAATACTTTAAAAAATAGTTAATAACACATTACTAATGTAATAGATAAAAAGTTTTATTTAAAGTCACTTTTTACATTTTATCGACAAATTTAAACATTTTAAATAGTATGAATTATCTATCTTTTGAAGTAATTCTCTTTCTTTCTAGGAGAGAAGCCTTAATTATTGCGATTTAATTGAAAATCATCAGAAACAGAAGATTTTCGACCTGTAACAAACTGGACCAAGATTAAATAAGTCTACTCTTTTTAAATTGAGAATTATTAGATAAGAATTAGAATATAGAATAAGTATTTGTTACTAAATAAACAAAAATAGTAGCCGAAAACCAAGTTTCGGCTACTTGTTTTATTTCTATTTCAAATAAAACTTTTCCATCCAAGGACGCTACTTGCATGTCTTCGGTCAAATACTGTCAACTGGCTGTAAAATAGGGTATTTTATTCTTGTCTAAGAAACGACAGCCAGTATTCTATATCTTTCAAAGAATTCTATTCAATCTCTGTTTTTAAAGATTCATTTTATTATTCCATGTGTTTTATAAAAAGCTACAACTCTTTCATCTTTTAATAGCGGTTTGTGTACCTGCAATAAATTTACGTCCGTAAAATTATTTCCTTCTAGAACCATATAACCTTCGTCAGTTGTAACAACATCCCACCCGATGTAAGAGATGTATGGATACAAATTAGCAGCTTCAAGAATTTCTTTCTTTATAATATCCCAATGAGGAATAACGGCATTACTTATCTTTGATTGGGTTTCTGGATGATAATCATGATATGTCAAAATCCCCTCTCTAGGATAAGTGACTCCTTTTCCTAGTGTGCCAGTTTCCAAATCAATTTCGGCACTAAGTCCTCCTTGGGTCCAATTATCAGTAGGGGAAGAATCTTTATTGCCTATCCTTTGAACTGCGATAGGAATAAATGCTTTATTAGTTGCGGGATCTATCATAGTTACAATTCTTATGGTATTGGTAGTTTCAGAATATAAAGACGCCCCAAATTTACCTTGTGTTATGAATTCACTTACAAAATAATCATCTAAAGCTTCAACTATTCGAGAAATTTCATTAAAAGTAACACGTTTTGAATTGACGTAGTAGTCATTGTCGATTTTACTTAATATGTGAATTCCGTAACCCCCACCATTTCTAATTGGCTTTATTACGCATTTCTCATTGGAGTCTAAGTAACGAATCAAGTCATTTATGTTTTCCATCTTATATTCTTGATGCAGAGGAATTAGCTTTCCTTTTTTTATAAGAGAAAAACTTTGTGGAATTTTTAATCGGCTTTTATACATAGATTCAAAAACGACTTTTTCATCCAAGATAAAGGAATATGGTGCGTTTATATACCGAGTTCGCAACCTTTGAATATCAGATAAATAATATTTCATTTCATTTTTAGAGAAGTTATAAATTGTTTTTGATTCTCCCAAAAAACCTTTTCTGGCTAATTTTATATTATTTTTCAAATCAGTTGGAACAGAACTTTTTCTTTGTTTAAGAATAAAAGTTCTATTCATTTTAATTCCTCTATAAATTTGTAATATTCTACTCTTCAATTTCATGTTACCCTCCCGTCAACTGACTACCAAATAAGGTGCTTTGATTACAAAACGACAGTCAGTTCCTAACTTCTAAGCCCTATTAATTTTATTCTATCTCCTTAGGATTAGATACCTTAACTACTAGAATGTGTACTGTTGTTTCTACGATAGTTAAGCAAAAATACGCTTAACTGCATAATTAATTTAAAAACAGCGGCAATTAGTACTCCAAATGTAAAACCTTTTAATCCACCTATTTTGAAAAAGTAAAAAGAGGAAGCTACATAAACTATTAAATGGAGACCACTCATATATATTTGCCAGGAAATCTTATTAAAACGTATGTTGAAGGGCTGAAGTACTGTAGATAGGACACCTATAATAGCGGTTGCTGTAGTGATATATACCAATTCAAGTGACTGTTCCGCCCAATCCTTATAGAAAAATTCTAAGAAGTAGGGGCTTATCAATATGGTAGCTACATAACCAAACAGTCCTAATAAGGAAGAAATACTAAACATTTTTATTACTTTTTTTAAACTGATACTCTCCACTTTAACTAAATAGCTTAAAATTACAGAGTTCACAGGGTTAATCATCATTGATATTATTTTCCCTAAAATTGTAGAGCTATAGTAAATAGCTACACTAACGGGTCCCAGTAATGGAAGTAATATTAATTTGTCCGCATAAGAAAGAATATTCTTTAATAGGTTGGCGATATACAATAACATACCTTTTGAAGCGGTGTCCTTAAATAAGGAAGAAAATTTATACCGTTCTTTGTGTAAACTAGTATGACGTACAATATAAACCAAACTAAATAAAAGTCCTATAAAATAAATCAACTGCCAGCTTTCAAAGTACAAAAATATAAATGAACCGACTATGTAACCTAAACTCATGAATAAATTATTTAATAGAATACCTCTATAATTCAAAACTAAACGGAAGGTTACGACTAAATATTCCTTCCATAATGAGCCAACAGTTATTAAGCTTAATAAAATTAAATCCAAAATATCTAAGCTAGAATCTACGTACAACGAAACGGTGATAATTAGAACTATACTTATAAAAGAGGAACCTAAAATTAAAGGATTAAAATCTCCTTCTTCATTAGCTTCCTTGTATTCCTTATCTTTCAATAATCGAATATTATTTAACACATTGCCTAGTGGAAAACTCACAACGGTAAATACGCTGATCAAGGTAATAATCATTCCATATTCTTCGCCTCCTAAAACCCTTGCGATTAAGGGATAGGAAATAAGCTGAAGAACAAGCAATGGCAAAGCAGCTGAAATGATATTTAGAAGTGAATCTACGAGAAATTTCTTTGTCTTCATGTCAGTCTGTCACCAGTTTCTATGTTTAATTTGATGAGCAATCCCATTAATATCCAAAATTTAATGTCAGTTATATAGGAACTACTTACCATTAAATGGACAAAGCCTAAGCTTATCCATACAATTATTAAATGATAATTATTTATATCTTTTATAAACAGACTTCTTATTAATAAAAATAAGAAGATGATGCTAGCTATTCCTCCTGCTACTATACCAAAGTTAACAACCAGTTCGAGGAAAAGGTTATGAGCATATCCTCCATCCTTACCGATTATCCGTCGATCTGCACCAAAGCCAAGACCAAAGAAGGGATTGTCCATTACAGCTTTAACAAGATTTTCATAAATGTAATCTCTACCACTCAAATGTACCTCTCCGCTTAAAAATAATTCGATACTTCTACTATTAATGTCATATTTATTTAAAATTTCATATAACATATTAAGCAATTTATCTAAATTTAGACTTAAGAAAACTAAACTTACGATAACTAAAAGATTATAAAACACCTTAGTATAGGACAACTTAAAAATTCCACGAACCATTTTTAACAGGACAAAAACCACAATACATAATAATGCTCCTCTTGATCCTAATGCGAGGATGACAAAAATTGAAATTAAAGAAAAAAGAAGAGCTCTTGTGGAATACTTATCTATTAAACTGTCCAAAAAAAGAATAGCTGGCAATAACATATAATAGGAAAGAGCCATACTATACGATCCTGCTGTAGCATTCCCTGAGACAATGATTAAACCTAACAAAGCACCAAAAAAGAAAACAAGATAGCTTGCTTTTTTCATTACTTGCTTAAAAACATCCAAATCTCTAAGACTTAGTGTGTAAACTAACGCTGGTAAACACATTCCGAAAAACGGGAATATTAATCCCTTTAAATACAGATGGTTATTTGGGAAAAATAAATAATTTAAGATAAAAATAAGACTAGCAACAAAGTAGAATCCTATAAACTTCAGTAAACTTCTCTTTAACACTGCTGGCAAGGCATACAAAAAAAGAACTCCTACAAGTATCTTGGATAGTAGCTGCACTATTGAACCATTTGAAGTCCCAATTAAATTAAAATTAATCAAAAGAAAATATTGTATAGTAAGAACTACAAATGATGCCATTATTGCTATGCTTATTTTTTGATCATCTGACTTATTTAGCACCATAATCATTCCTCTTATTCAATGGATTCTTTTATTAAAGCTTTGGAATAAACCTCATCATATAGAGTCAGTAGTATATCCCAATTAAAATTTCCGACCAATTCCAAGCAATTTTTCGATATGACCTCGTAGTTGTTCACAATATCTATTACTCGATCCGCTAACATTTTAGGGTCGAGAGAATCAACATGATACCCAACTTCGCCCTCTTTAAACTGACCATCAAATCCTTGGTCCTTTGAATAGATAAGTGGTAGGCCTTGACTCATTGCTTCTGGATAAACGAGACCAAAAGTCTCTGTTATTGACGGCATTACAAATATATCGTGTGTCCGATATATTTCTAAGAGGCTTTCCTTTGGCTGTGGGTTTAAATAGTTAACAAAAGAAAACTTCATCAATTCCTCGTGAACTTGTTCATCTCCAACTCTACCCACAACTGTAAATTTTACATCATATCCTTTTTCTTGAAGAATCTCAAGTGCCTTCGTAGTGGTTAGTAAATTTTTATTCTTATTGATGGCACCTATATAAACTATATTTAAGCTTTTTTGACTTGAGAGAATTTTGGGCTTCCCTAAATTATCAAACCAAAATTGATCGATCCCATTGGGAATAATTTTAGCCTTTTGCAAAATATTTTCTTTATCTTTCTGCGGAATGTACTTATCTACCACATACTGCTTATAGGAATCTGATAAAAAAATAATACAATCTGCTTCTTTTAATATTTCAATACCCAAATTGCGTAGTAAAACTCTTCTTCTGAAAAATTGGTTTACGTCTGTATTTCTAACAGCTACCACATAAGGAATGCCATATTTTTTTTTGATTTGCATAGCAATATAACCATTAGAAAATAGAGTATGAGCATGTACTAAAGAGTAATTTTCGATTTTAAAGGTTTTAATTAGATCTTTATATATCTTTTTATGCTTTACATAAAAAAGATAACGATCGTATTTATTATGATTTTTTCTTACAGTCGTGTATTCCCCTAACTGTAAATGAGATAAATCGGTAGTGTAAGGGGTAGGAACATAGACATCAATAGGCAAGTTATTTTTTACTTGTCGATCATATATATTTTTATATAACATCCCACCACCGTAATATGAATTTACATGTAAGATTCTCATAATTTCGACCACCTTGTTTTCATCACATTATGCACAAAAATTATTATCTAACTCTCAATAATAATTTCCTCTAATTTATCTGTTAATACTTTAAAATCAAAATACTGTATTGCAGATAATGAATTTCTGCAGTAGCGGTTATATTCTTCCTGTTCCATATGGTAGAATTCCAAGATTCCTTCTACTAAGGTTTCTACAGAACCACCTTTTACAGTTTTCCCACAATTATATTTAGATAAAATATCATAACCATTTTCCATATTAGACAAGGTGGGTTTACCTGATGCCATATAATCGAATAGTTTATTAAGGCTTAACCCATACTTATATAACGGAATATGCTTTCCAGTAAAAACATTCAGATTAGACTTACTTAATATATTGGGAATTCGTTTCTTATCAACTTTACCTTTAAAAACTATATTACTAATTCCTTTTTCTATTACATAATTCTCCAATTTTTCTTTCTGGCTTCCATGGCCAAACAAAATAAATTGAATATTGTTAATCCCTCTTTTTTCAATTTCCTCCGCTGCACTTACTAAATATGTTAGTTCATTTGCAACGCCCATACTTCCAGTATAAAGGACCTTAAACGTGGAGGGATTGTCCAAATGATCATCCGAATAAACAAACTCTTCTTTGTTTTTATTATACTCATCTAAATCTACACCATTGTTTATATATCTAACCTTAGAAGAATCAAGACCAATTTCCTCCACATAATCTTTTCCACCTGGAATAGTAAAAATCAGCTTGTCTGCTTTCTTATATAACCATTTCTCCCCCATGTATAAAAGCCTAGCCAAATAACTATTCTTTTTAAGAGAACCGTATTGTACAATAGTCTCAGGCCATAAATCTCTTATTTCACAAATACAAGGTACGTTATATTTTTTAGCTATTTTAATCCCGGCTAATAAAGTAAGAGGATGCACGCTTGAAGCCAAAATTATATCCGGTTTACCAAATTCTTTGCTATATTTATTTGTAGAAGGAAAAAGATTTTTATAAAAATTCCACATATTTCGTATACGTTCTATGCCATTTTTATATTTAGTAGTCTTAACAAACGCATAAGGAATGCCTTCTGCATACTTTAATTCGTATGTTCCATTTTGTATGGGAATACTAGAGTCGCTATTATGTCTAGTATTTGCACAAAAAATAGTAGGCTCATAACCTTTTTTTATTAGATTTTTGGCAAACCAATAATGCCTCCCACCTTTATTAAAGAATGTTCCGTGAGCATAATGATTGAAAATCCATACCGTTTTTTTCTGCATTGTCATATCCTCTTCTATTTGTTTTAGAAATTACTTATTTCCCTTGTGGTATTTTATAATTACATATAGTATTTTTAAATTTACCTGAAGATAAAACAGGGATTTCATTTACAAATTTAACTTCAATATTTGCATCTTCGCCTAAAATAGTTTTAAGTGAATTCACAAAATCATTCTCGTTATAAATACCCTCTGCACCATTAACTCTCAACACATACTCATTTTTATCTTCTTGAATAAATTGCCATTGTTTTAATCTACCGTATTTTTTCATATGTACACTTATAGTATGAGGAGTTAGAATATTTCCTTGAGTATCATATATGATATCAACCAATCTTCCTTGGATACTTCGTAAAGTCGAAATGTTTTGACGGTCTAAATCGTCAGAAATAGCTAGGTCTCCAGTGTCATACCTAATAATTGGCATAGCATAATTATATAAGTCTGTAACAATTAGTCTTCCTAGTTCCCCTGCTTCTGCCGGCTCGTCACTATCTAACTTTAATAATTCAATATAATAGCTCGCTCTGTTTACATTAAATATTCTACTGTTTGATTTTGTTTGAGCTAATATTCCATTCTCTTGATTGGCATATCTATCAATAATGGGACAATCAAAAATCTTTTCTAGCTTTTCTCTCGTTTCTTCTTTTAATAACGAGGAACTAGAAAAGATAACATTTAAATGAAACATATTTGGTGTGTCACCTTTATCAAACAAATAATTACATAGAACCTCGTAAGATGAGGCATAAGCTAAACAGCTATTAATCTGTTTGTCAGTTTTCAGTAATCCTCTGATACTCTCTAACGCCTCTTCATCCAAACGAAGTATATCAATAGGTACTAAATTTTGTTTAAGTCGTTCAATCGTAGACTTCTTTTCTGACCAAGCTTTAAAGTGCATATACTTCTGACCAAGTGTTTGTCCCTCTATCTCATTAAAGTAGATTACCTCTGCCATTGTTCTTTCACGCTTCACCTTATCTTGGTTAACTGTAAAAGGGGTTCCTGTAGATCCACTAGTAGACATTTGATGGTACACATTATCCAAATATTTTTGAGATTGAAAGGATGCGTACATCTCTTTATATTGTGTTTTTGTTATTACCGGCAGTTCACTAAAATCTTTTAATTTTAAAGGGGTATAAAATGGCACGGTATTATAAGCATGATTACAAATAGACTGAAGCTGTTTCGTATTTGGAGCATTACTATCCATCAATTGTTTTATATCATTATAATGCTGTTTGACGGTTTTACCCTTTAAAGCATCAATCCCCCAAAAAACGGTCCCTCTAAGAGTCTTTCCTACCATTACAATCACCTTTCATTCTAAAGACTTTCTGTTATCTAAAATCTCTTAGCTGGTACACCCTTATATAAACTATTAGCACTTGTATTTTTAGTGACTACTGCACCAGCTCCAATAATTACATTTTCCTCAATAGATAAACCTTGTATAATTGTGGAACCAGTCCCAACCAGAGAACATTTCTTAATCTCAACATTACCTGAAATTCGACTGCCCGGCATGATTGTAACAAAATCCTTCATTTTTACATCGTGACCAATTGTAGTACCTATATTTATATGACAATGGTTCTCGATTAGACATTCAGGATTGATGACTACCCCCGCACAGATTATATTTCCTTTACCCATTTCTATATAATTACTAATAACCGCATTGGGGTGAATTAAATTTATCCAATTAACTTCAGTTAGCTTTTGATTTATTTGCGCTCTAACTTTTCCGTTAGCTATTGCAATAACACCATATACTTCCTCTTGTTTTGAATAATCCATTAAATAATCAGTAGTACCTAAAACCTTATAACCTAAAACTTCACTTCCAAGTAGACGGTCATTATCGTCAATTAAACCTAACAGGTTATATTTTTTTTCATCTATATTGAGCTTTTCAATTATTTCAATAACCTGTTTACAAAAACCACCACTACCTATGATAAAGAGCTTTTTCATATATATCCCTCTATTATTGAATTCATCTTTGGTTATTATCTGTTCCTTGGAAACGATTGCTTTTGGCGGTATTTTCAAAATTAATACCTTCCTTAACAAAAACCTTTTTCACAGTCAAAAAAATTATCTTCAAATCACCCAAAAAGGTAATAGTCTTTACATATTTAACATCCAAGTCAAATTTTTCTTCCCAGGCGAGTGAATTTCTTCCACTTACCTGAGCCAGTCCAGACAAACCTGGTCGGACATCGTGCCGCTTTCTTTGCTCTTCACTATACAAAGGAAGATATTCAACTAACAAAGGTCGTGGTCCTATAAAAGACATTTCTCCTTTTAATATGTTAAATAGCTCAGGTAGTTCATCAATAGAAGTAGTTCGGAGTAGTTTTCCAAAACGTGTTAACCTCACACTATCAGGAAGAAACTCACCATTTTCATCCTTTTCCTCTGTCATCGTTCGAAACTTATACATTGTAAATACTTTCTCTTTTAAACCAGGTCTTTTTTGCTTAAATAGGATGGGGCTACCTAGTTTATTTCTTACGAGAATTGCCACAACCAAAAGAAGAGGGCTTAGAATGATAAGCATTACCAAGGATATAATAAAATCTAAAGGCCTTTTAATGAGTTTTTTATAAAATCCATCTTTGTGTGACATCATTATAATCCCCACAATTCTCTTATAATCTTTATAACTCTTTCTAAATCTGATTCCGTCATTTTCGTATCCGACGGCAAACAAATACCATCTCTAAACAGGTTTTCAGCTACATCTTCACCGATAAAGTCATACTTTTCAAAGTAAGGTTGCATATGCATCGGTTTCCACACTGGTCTAGACTCTATATTCTCTTTTTCAAGAGCTTGCATAATATCAAGCGGTCTTATATTGCCGTTTAAAGTCAAAGAACTTAACCAATAGTTTGGTGTATTCCATTCATTACTAGGCATAAATTCAATACCTTTAAGATCACCGAGTTCTCTCTTATAAAATTCAAAAATATAGTTTTTCTTTTCTACCCTTTTGTCCAAGACTTTTAGTTGACCTCTACCAATTCCTGCAACTACATTGCTCATTCTATAGTTATAGCCTAATTCGCTATGTTGGTAATGCCTAGCTTGGTCCCTAGATTGAGTAGCCCAAAATCTAGCTTTAGCAATAATTTCTTCATTGTTAGAAACAAGCATGCCTCCGCCAGATGTGGTAATAATTTTATTCCCATTAAAAGAGAAAATACCGTAATCCCCAAAAGTTCCTGTGTGCTGTCCTCTATAATATGTACCTAAGGATTCCGCTGCGTCTTCTATTAAAGCTACATTATGCTTTTTACAAAGTGTTACTATTTTTTCCATATCAGCAGATAAACCATATAAATGGACTACAATAACAGCTTTAACATTAGGATATTTAACAAAAGCTTCTTCTAATGCTTTAGGACTCATATTCCAAGTTTCATAGTCACTATCTATAAAAACAGGAATAGCATTTTGATAGATAATAGGATTAGCAGTAGCCGAAAATGTTAGTGTTGGGCAAAATACAACATCTCCTTCTCCAACTCCAGCCGCTTTAAGTGCTAAATGAATAGCAGCCGTTCCTGATGAAAGTGCGGCAGCCGCTTCGCAACCCACTTTAGCTGCCAACTCTTTTTCAAATTGATTAACATTTTCGCCCAAAGGTGCAATCCAGTTTGTATCAAAAGCTTCCTGAACATATTGCTTTTCAAAACCTTCATCACTCATATGTGGTGATGAAAGGAATATTCTTTCTTGCATTGTCTAAGACTTCCTTCCTCTTAATAACCCTTTTATTATCGGACTCCCGTATTACACCTTTTATAAATCAACCATATGTCGCTTGTGGTAGTAAAACTTTAACATTCTTCTGATTAGCTAAACCAATCAACGTCTCTCTCACTTCACGCACCGTCATTTCTGGCAACTTCTCCAACACATATTCAAGCTCTCTCTCACTTATCGGAGAAGCCTTCCCTATGTGGATCTTAGGAAAAATAAATCTGCTTTGAATTTCGTTTTCGTTTAATAATTCTTCATATAGCTTTTCTCCGGGGCGAATGCCTGAAAACTTGATGCCTATCTCATTTTCTTCATAGCCAGATAGATTAATAAGATTTTTCGCTAGGTCAACAATTTTTACTGGTTCTCCCATGTCTAGAACAAAAACTTCCCCACCATTTGCGAGAGTTCCAGCTTGTAGAACTAACCTGGACGCTTCTGGAATTGTCATGAAATAACGAGTCATTTTCGGATCAGTTACGGTTATTGGTCCGCCCTCGGCAATCTGTTTTTTAAATAGGGGTACAACACTGCCTCTGGATCCAAGCACATTTCCAAATCTTACAGCTGCAAATTTAGTTTCACTATCTTTCGCAAGATTTTGAACAACCATTTCCGCAAAACGTTTTGTTGCCCCCATAATGTTTGGTGGATTTACCGCTTTGTCAGTTGAAATCATGACGAAGTAACTTACACCGAACATATTAGCTGCTTCAGCGACATTTTTCGTACCGAAGATGTTGTTTTTTACTGCTTCCATCGGGTTATATTCCATTAGAGGTACGTGTTTATGGGCTGCAGCGTGATATATAACATCAGGCTTATAATCCGCCACGATATCAAATATTCGATTTCGATCTTTAATGTCTGCGATAATCGGGATTAATTCTGTATTTGGTGAAACTTTTCGACGCAATTCCATGTCTATAGTATAGATTGAGTTCTCGCCGTGTCCGAGTAGAATAATTTGTTTTGGGTCGAATCTTGCTACTTGTCGACAAATCTCAGAACCTATGGAGCCGCCCGCTCCAGTTACGAGAATTTTTTTGTTTGTCAGTTTTGTAGATATCGATTCTACGTCTAGTTCTACTTCGTCACGTCCGAGTAAATCTTCAATTTTGACATCCCTAATTTGATTGATAGACACTTTTCCAGTTAGTAGGTCTTCAATGAAGGGCATTGTTTGTGTACGTATACCAGTATCTAAGCAATGTTGCATTAGTATAGACCCCGTAGATTTATCGAGTGATGGGATGGCAATAATAATATGTTCAATGTCCAAGTCATTAACAGCATCTTCAATAATTTCTGTCCCACCTAGTACCCGAATATTAAAAATTTCTAATCCTATTTTTGTAGTATTATCATCTAAAAAAGCAACTGGCATTAAAGGTGACTCATTATTTTCTAATAATTGCCGTGCAATCATCGTACCCGCAGAACCCGCTCCTATGATCAGCGTACGTTTTCTACCTTCCTCAACGCTTACGCCCGATACGAACTTGTTGCGTAAAACCCTCCACGATAATCGCGAACCTCCAATAAGTAAAATATGTAACATCCATGTGATGGATAAAGCACGATAAAGTATGTCTCCTTTTACAAGGAACTGTACAAGAGCAACAGTTAATATCGAAAATGTCACTGCTTTAAAAATAGATACTAACTCTCTTATAGATGCATATTCCCAAACCTTTCGATAAAGTCCATAATACATAGCAAAACCATGGTGTGCTAAAAAAATTGTAAGGGAACTTATTAAGAGAAAAGTATTTGTAAAAGGATTATCTATTGGATGCAGTAAAAAATATCCAATATAAATAGAAAATAAAACAATAGCAGAATCGACAAACACTAACAACGACATTCTTTTTCTTAATGACATATAGCACCCACCCATTCTTTAAACTAATTTGTATAAAGTTACACAAAAATGATTATAGCACTCACAAAAGAATGAAGATTGATATTTTTTACTCATTTATTCATATATACCATTTTTCCAGTATAATAGTACCCTTTTATATGCCAATTATTGTAACTATATTTAATGTATTTTTCATTTATTTCCATATATTACTAAAATTCACAGTCCTATTACATCACCAAACTCCACCATTTCGCCTTTTCTGGTTCTTTCGGCTCTAAAATGATTACTTCTTCGTTTTCTACGATTCTTGCATTATTTTCAAGAAAAATGTCGACTGCATCTAATCTTTTATGTTTTTCTAAATAACTTAAACCTTTATCAAACAACAAAGGACGGGTTTTCGTGTTATGAACGTCAGAACCGTACGTATGCACTAAATTTGCATCAACCAATTGTAATGAAAGCTTTTGGATATTTCTACCAAAATGACCAGATAAACTTCCTGCAGTAATTTGAGCAATTGCACCATGGTTAATTAATTTCAACAACCTACTTGGTTTTTCAGCAATCGCTCTATTTCTTTCAGGGTGTGCAATAATTGGTACTTTATTTAAATTCAAAATTTCTTGAATAATTTTAACAGTATAAACAGGAACGCTACTTGTGGGTAGCTCCAGTAAAACATATTTTGATTTTGCCAGTGTAAGAGCGTCTTCGCTCTTCAATCTTTCAATGGTAGAATCTTGTATTCTAATTTCTTGGCCGGAATGAATATTAATTGAAAGATTCTGTTTTTCCATCTCGTTCTTTAATAACTCTATTTTTTCTAATACAGTATTTTTCGACACATCATAATGAGGATTATAAGCGTGAGATGTTGATATAATATCTGTTATTCCCTCCTTCAACGCCTGCTTAATAAGCTCAATTGATTCTATTAAAGTACCGGGCCCATCATCTACACCCGGGAGAATATGCGCATGTATATCAACCATTTTTTATTACCCCTTTTTCCTATAATATAAACAAAAAAAAGAACGAATAGGCAATTTTACCCAATCATTCTGCACTTGCGTAATATTGATAGTAATAATGGTCCTTATTGAGTTCAAAATTATTTAGGACCACCCCAATAATGTTTGCATTAGAAGAAACAAGTGATTCTTTTGCTTTTACTAAACCCGTCTTTTCCGTTTCACCCGCATTTAATACTAAAATGGTTCCATCACATTTATTTGAAAGTATTTGGGCATCTGCTACAGATAATACAGGAGGCGCGTCAAAAATAATCACATCAAAATGCGCCTTCATTTCTTCAAGCAATCTCTCCATAGTTTTAGAGCCAATCAGCTCGGCTGGATTGGGTGGAATTGGTCCACATGTAATAATTTTCAGGTTTTCAATTTCACTTGGTTTTACTACATCTATCATATTCTCTTGACGAGTTAATAGGCTAGAAAGACCTAAAGTATTTGTTAGATGGAATGTGTAATGAACAGTCGGCTTGCGCATGTCCGCATCCACTAAAAGAACTTTTTTACCTTCTTGCGCGAACACAACTGCTGTATTAGCAGCTACTGTAGACTTCCCTTCCCCTGGAGAGGTAGAAGTAAAAATAAAAGTTTTCAATTCCTTGTCAGGCATAGAAAAGTTTATATTTGTTCGTAGAGTTCTAAATTGCTCTGAAACTATTGATCTTGTATTTTCTTCAGTAGTAACAAGCTTTCGTGCTGCAGTTTGAATTGCATGTTTCTGTTTCTTTTTCCCTGCCATATGTAATCACCGCTTTCTTCTTGGTTTTACTTTAACTTTTGAGTTCATATTATCTTTTTCTGAAATTGGACTGATCAAACCAAGTATAGGTAAATTTAATAGATCTTCGACATCTTGTTCATTTTTCACTGTAGTATCTAAGTATTCTAATAGGAATGCAATACCTACTCCCAGCATGAGTCCTATAACAGCTGCAATCGCCATATTTAACATAGGATCTGGTTTAACAGGTGAAGGATTTTCTCCCAACAAAGCAGGGGTTAATATACTTACATTATTTACATTCATTAAATTTGTTATTTCTCTTTGAAAAACGGATGCAGTCGTATTGGCAATATCCACTGCTTTATGTGGATTAGCATCTTGTACCGTAATATTCACTACCTGAGACTCTTGTTCATTTTTTACAGTAATTTGATTGGTTAAAGCTGCAGGCGTAGTATCCAAGTCTAACTCTTCTATTACTTTGGATAAGATTGCCGGACTCTTAATGATTACATTATATGTATTGATCAGCTGCAAGTTCGTTTCTATGTCTTGAGAGTTTAATGTTGTTACATCTACTTTTTCTTGATTAACTAAAATTTGAGTAGAGGATTGATAAATTGGGGTTAAAACAAAAAAGCTAATAACTCCAGCAACCGCAACAGCTAGGAATGTTGTTAATAAGATTAATAACATTCTTTTTTTCAGTGTTTTAAATAAATCTTGGAGGCTTATAGTCTCTTCCATTAAATTAAAAACTCCTTTTAATTCATCAATTATTTTGTCATAGTATATCACATATTGTCATTTTACGTCTTTTTGAAGAATATGCTATCCACGGGAAGTATGATATTCATTAGAATCTTAAGTAGGAGTTAAGGTGGAGTTAAGATGAAAGTTAGTCGTATTATTGTACCCACGGATTTAGACAAGCTGAATATTCTTACTTATATTAAGTTATTTATTATGGAAGATAAATTGTAATCTCGTAGAGAATGAAACCAAAAGTAGTCCTTTATTCTCTATGTGAAACTACTGAAAAAGAGGATATTTTACCACCTAAATGAAATATTATAATTTCATTAGAAAAACTGAACAAATATTAATTCTGTATGTAGTTTTAGTAAACTTTAAGAAATTGAATAATATGAAATCAATAGCCTGGCTAATTTATTTAACTTTTCAAGGTATTTCTTAGCGAGTATGTGAACGAAATGTCGTTCACATACTCCCTTTTTGTCTGGCACCGTTGATTTCCGTTCCAGGCGGACGCTTTCCGCCGGCATGGCTTCAGCCGCTTCCTTCACTACGTTCAGTCCAGGGTCTTCAGCTCACGCTATTCCGGCTGGAGTCGCCGCCTGAAACGTAAATCAACTATAGTGTACTTTCAATTAAACCTTTCTTCTATAACATCGCTTTCCTAAGTAATAAATTAGAGTAAATACAAGTGCCCCCATGATTTCAACTTAAGAAACTCTACATTAAGTCCATTCACGAGTATTAACAAATAGACAAAGAAATAAGGCACTTACTGTTCAAAATGGAACAGTAAGTGCCTTATTCTTACTCAAAAAACAATTACGTCATTTAAAACGTAAGCTTTTAAGTGCAAATACTAATTTCGAGTTTTTCAGTGCCACCAAGTTTGAGCTGAGTGATTTTTGAGATTTATCATTTACCAAGAGCTTTACTCATTATACTATCACGACGTGCTTTTTTAGTAGCTTCGTATTCGTCCTTAAGGCTTTGCGCATATGATTCGTCATATCCATTAGCTGAAAGATCGTTTTCAACAGCAGTTAACACTGCTTCGAAAATTGTATCTGTACTTCCTTCTAAATCTTTTGCTGCAGTCATGTATTTATTGTAGAAATAACCATAATCAATACTTTCACCATTTGCTTTCTTATCTTTGTACTCCTTCATCGCGCGTCCAGTAAGTGCATTGATTTTAGAGTCTGCTTGCGTTTCTAGTCCTTCCAACGCTGGTCTGTACTTATCTTTAACCACTGCAACAGTTTGCTTTTCTGCTGAATCTGTTTTTCCTGTTGAAGCGTTTTTATCACTCGTTGAACTATTATTATTGTTGGTTGTACTTGGCGGAGTAACCCCGGCAGTCTTTCCTTCTAACTTTTCTTCATTCGAAGTTGCATTAGTTGTAATCTTATCATTTTCTTCCGTTGATTCTGATGTTCCAGTTTCTTTTTTGATTTCACCGTTCTCGTCTATTATTATAGTACTTCCATCCGGCAACTCTACTTTATAAGGATCAGCGATAATTTCCTTCACTTCTTCATCCGCCACATCATATTCCTTAAACTTAAACATATAGAGCAAGTAAACTCCTGCACCAAGTATAATCACCACTGCTGCTATTAAAAAGATTTTAAGTTTCTTCATAGAATTCCCCTTTATTTTCATAAGTATCGTAATTTTAACATGAAGAACAAAAGATTAATAGTAGAAATTGTCAAAATATGAAGAAAATCCCTTCATTAGTTGTCTATATGAAGGGATTTTTGTCGAAAATTATACTTATTCAAATGTAATAGAAAAGTTTACATCAAAAGCAGAACCATTGTTTACTGTTAAAGGAAGTACAACTGTTTTCCCTTTCAGATCTACAAGCGAATCTGCTCCTCCAAACTCAGATAGAAGAAAAGCAACAGCTTCAATTGATGTAGGATTATAGCCGTTTATTTTCGTCACGCCTAGTAGAGTATTGAATGTCGGGAAGAATCCTTTACCTGGAACATCCATTAGCGGTAAATCTTGTTTCACTGAAACAGTTAAAGAATTAGAACCAGTTGTTGCTGCCGTTACACTTTCAGCCAAATTTGCATTTAGCGCTGTGACTAATGCAGCTATTTTCGTATCAAATACCTGTTGTTGAGTCAAAGTACCGTCAATTGCCGCTTTCACTTCAGCTACTTCTTCTAACAATGTAGCAACAAGCTTGTTTGTAGAAGCACTTGGAAGACGATCTAATAGTGCTTCAATTTCTGCAAATTCTTTTTTAGCTTCATCCATTTTATTTTCTGCTATCAAAGATTTTATTTCTACCGTTTTCATGTATATTGTAACAGGTACCATTAACTCATTACGTTTTGCATCAGCAGGTTTTTTATACTCCGCTAATATTAGATCACGAGCCGCTTTACCTGAAAAGCGGTACAAAATTGCTGTTCTACTTTTTAATTGGACAGATAATTTATGGTATGCTTTTTCGACTGCAGCAAGGTCATTTCTAGACTCTGCAGCCTCAATTTCATTCATAATTGGTACTAAATATTTTGTTGCATAGTTATACGCATCAATATATGGAACCAATCCTCCTGAAATCTTTTGGTTGTAAAGCGTATCAATTTCTTTCAAATTCTTATTTTTTTGAGAAGAGGAAAGTTTAGAAGAAGCTACCGCTTTTCTAGTAAGTTGATAGTTTTTCTTTGCACTGTTTAAAGCAGGATATAATGAGCTGCTTGGTGCAAGATTCCCATCCAATGAGCGATACACATAGTGGGTTGTAGCTTTGTTCAATTCCGACTTCACCTTGTTCACCTGTTGATCAACTGAAGTAGAAGCTCCGTTTGCAACGGTTGAGAAAGATAATACTGAAGTCGTTAATAATGCTGCTGCTGTTGCCTGTTTGATTAAACGTTTGCTCATGTTTTTTCCTCCTTTACATTTAGGTAGATTGTTGAGATATTACCAGTATCTATCAACAGATTTATATTACTATTTAATAAAAATCTATTCAACTTAATGTTAATAAGTATTTAGAAAAATTCATAAAAAATATCTAAAGTCTCATAAAATACATTGAATTATAGATTTTTACAGGATTAAAGTAGAGTGCAATTATAAATTCAAGAGATTATTTATCATTCTTTTATTTCCTTTAATGTAGTTATAATTTCTTTTTTTATTATTAAATTTTCAAACAATATTATCTTCTTTTCTTTCATGTAAATAATTATTATTGCGAAAGAGGTTAAAATACTGAAGGTTATATGTTGAAGGGCATTAATGGCATTTTTTAAGAGAACGTCTTAACAGAAAAAATCCCCTTAACTATTTAAAATTAAGGGGATCACTATACTAATAGTTTGCTACTAAAAAATTACTGTATCATCACTGAAATGTAATTGTGAAGTCAACATTTAATGGTGAACCATTATTTACTGTTACTGGCAGGCTAACATTTTTCCCTTTAAGATCAGCAAGTGAATCTACTCCGACAAACTTTGTTTGAAGGAAAGATACTGCTTCAGCTGATGCAGGTTCGAAGCCATTAATATGTGTTACTCCTAGTTGTGTATTAAATGTTGTAAAGAAACCTTGTCCTAAAAAAACAACAATCGGTAAATCATTATTTATCGTTACAGTTAATGAATTAGTACCAGTTGTTGATGCTGTTGCGATATTCGAAAAATTCGGGGTAGTGTTAAGTTCCGTTACTAAGCTTTCAACTTTTGTTGTAAGTATTTCTTGTTGAGCTGATGTAGAAATGCCATCAATTGCTGTTTTTACTTTCTTCACTTCTTCTAATAATGCAGCTACAAACTTGTTAGTTGAAGCATTTGGAAGACGATTTAGTAACGCATCGATTTCTGCGTACAAAGCTATTGCTTCTGCATTCTTACCATTAGCCAACAGGTCATTTATTTTTACAATTTTCATATAGATTGTCACAGGAACCATAAGTTCATCTCGTTTAGAATCTGCTGTTTTTTTATAATTATCTAACAATAAATCACGAGCTGCTTTACCTGAAAAACGGTACAAAATTGCGGATCTACCCTTCAATTGATAAGACAATTTATGATATTCTTTCTCTACAGTTGCGAAATCATTTCGGCTTTCCGCAGCATTTATTTCATTCAAAATTGGCACCAAATATTTTGTTGCATAATTATAAGCATCAATATAAGGTATTAAACCTCTTGAGATCTTTTCATTGTACAAAGTATCAAGTTCTTTTATTTTTGATTGCTTTTGTGCAGATGAAAGATTTGATGTACTTACAACATTTCTCGTTTTTTGATAGTTTATCTTTGCACTATTTAAGGCTTGATATAATTTACTACTCGGTACAAGTTGCCCATTTAATGCAGGATTTACATAGTGGGTAGTACCTCTGTTTAGTTCCGCTTTCACCTTGTTAATAGATTGATCGACTGACGTGTTCGCTGAGGTAACTGATGAAAATGATAAAACCGAAGATGTTAACAATACTGCTGCTGCCGTTTGTTTCCAAAATCTTTTTCCCATAATACTCCTCCTCTTGTGAATTTAGTCGTTGAGAAATTATCAATATATTTCAACAATTCTATAATACTATCTAACTTTCTATTCTTCAACTTTTAACTCGCTATAATTTTACATTTTTCGATAAAATCCTATTATAGACAAAAGAAAAAATGGGAATATAATCAAGATTTCTATGCATTTATCCACCACAAAAAAACTGACCAAAAGATTACCTCAGTAATCTTTTGAGTCAGCTTCTTCATTTTATTTAATAGAATACTTTCCAAATCCATCGGTACCATCACCAATGTATTTAATATTTCCATCTGCAGGGATAACTTTCTCTGCTTGTTTTGATGATTCGAATACGATGTTTGCATTAGCAGGTAATGTAGAGAACTTCCAGTTGCCGTCAGCAGATGGATCGATTGTTTTCTCTGCAAGAATGTAGTCGATGATTGCTTGACGGTTTTCGTCTGGATAGATTTCGATTGCTGTTGCATTACGTACGCCTGGAAATGACCCGTTTGCACGGTAGTTATTGGTTGCAACGATGAATTCTTGTTTTAAGTCAATTGGTTTACCGTTGTATTGTAGATTTTTAATACGAGATGCATTTTCATTTTTCACGTTACCATCTGAATCGTATTTTGAAGGTTGAGTTACATCGATTTCGTAAGTTACTCCGTCGATCACATCATAGTTATAGGAACGGAAATCAGGGTTGATCAGCTGTTGCTCACCAGTTTTTGCTGGATCTATTTGATTGAATTGACCTGCTGACATTTCCAACCATTCTTTTACATCTGCTCCTGTTACTTTTAAAGTTGCAAGTGTATTGTCATATAGATACAGATCTGCTACGTTTTTAATTGCTAATTCGCCTTTAGGAACAAATGTGTAGTAATCTGGATCGCTTCTTGTTCCAGCTTTAAATGGTGCACCAGCAGATAGAATCGGAAGATTTTCATTTGCTGTACCTTTTAGTTTTGTTTTCACATAAGCAGTTTGAGCGTTTGTTACGATTTGGATGGAAGAATCATCCTGCACTTGTGAGAAATAACTATGAATGTCCGCTGTCGTTGTTCCAACTGCTTGACGAACGTATTTAATCGTTCCTTCATGTGCTTCTTTTACTGCATCTACAACTGCTTGATCTACGTCTGTCGCATCTTTAGCAATTGTACGAACTTCTGCTTTAGAAGTCGCTACTGACCACTTGTTTCCTTTTTTCTCAAGTGTTAAATCGATTACACCTAAATGACTGCCGAATTTTCCAGGCATTACAACTGGAACACCATTGATCGTTCCATTCGCTACATCAACATTCGTTAAAGAAGCGTCAACTTTACCAGGGAATACTTGGTGAGCATGTCCAGTAATAATCGCATTTACACCTTTAACCTTTGTCAATAAATACGTAACGTCCTCTTCTCCAACTTCGTGCTTCGTATCGCCAAGGCCAGAGTGAGATAGAACAACGATTACTTCTGCTCCAGCTTTTTGCATTTCAGGAACGATTGATTCTACCGCTTGAACAGAATCGTCGACTGTTAATTTTCCTTCTAAATGAGATTTATCCCATTTCAAGATTTGTGGAGGTACAATACCCGTAACCCCTACCTTAATTGTCGATTTTTTACCTTTTGAATCAACCACTTCTTTGTCAATCAATACATATGGAGTATAAGCTAATTTTTTCGTAGCCGCATTGCGGATATTTGCATTTACATAAGGGAAGTTCGCATCATCTGTTACTTCATCTAAATAATCAAGTCCATAGTTGAATTCATGATTCCCAAATGTTGCGCCATCATATTTCAGTAATTCCATTGCCGTTACAGATGGATGTTCTTCTCCATCAACGAGCTTGTCTACTGCTTGCTTGTAAGAACCGAGTGGAGTTCCTTGGATTGCATCTCCGTTATCAAATAATAGAGTGTTGCTGTTTTCCGTACGTGCATTTTTAATTAATGTAGCTGTTTTAGCAAGTCCTAAGCTATTAGATGTTATATCCTTGTAGTAATCATAGTTCACGATATTTGTGTGAATATCAGATGTACCTAAAATACGTAAAGAAACTATGTCTCCTGATGGCGTTGGAATTGAATCTAAGCCAGCTGCTTTCAATACTGCTTCTACTTTTTCTAGTAATTCTTTCACTATAGGTAGAGTGCTAGTAGAAGGTAATTTATCAAGTAAAGGTTTCAAAGTTTCTAATACTTTTACCGCTTCTTCTTTTTTACCAGCAGCTAAAAGATTTTCTGCTTGAACAACCTTCATATAAATAGTAACTGGTACTCTTAACTGGTCACGCTTTAGGTCTGCTGGTTTTTTATATTCATTTAACAATAAATCTCTCGCAGCTTTACCAGTAATTCTATAAAGAATAGCCGTACGACCTTTTAATTGATAAGAAAGTTGATGGTATAATTTCTCTACTTTAGCCCAATCTTTTGCTTCTTCTGCCTTCTTGATATCCGCCATAATTGGGTTCAAATACTTGTCCGCATAATTGTAAGCATCAATGTATGGAATAAGTCCTTTTGCTATACTATCGTTATATTGTTTGTTTAGATCTACTAACAAAGCTGCTTTATTCTTTTCTTTAGAATTAAAAATAGCATTTTTCGCATTTTCGTAATTTGCTTTTGCCTTATTTAACGTAGGATATAAATCCTTACTTGCAGCTAATTTGCCCTTTTGAGCAGACACTACATAACCTTGAGTAGCTGCCTTCATTTCTTTTTTCGCCTGATCCGCTAAACCTTGCATCGAGCTATTAGCAAATCCTACATTTGTAGAAGCTAACAAAGACGTCGCAAGAGCCGTAGCCACTACATACTTTTTAATCGTATTCTTCTTCATAATTCCCCTCCTGTTTTTAGTTGTGCTAAATCCCTCAATATTACTCTATTATCAGAATAATAAGACCCCTATTTAAAGATAATCTAAGACAATACGTAAAACAATGTGAATATTATAATGTTTTTGTAAATAATAAATGGGTAAATTATTATTTTATTAAAGAACATTTAATTGAATTTTCTTTATTAATTACTAACTTGTAATAAGAAAATAGCAAAAAAATAAAAGCCTCTCCATCAAATGTTTGATGAAGAGACTCTTAAGTTAAACTTCTTATGGATTGCATCCAGCGAATACGGTTTTCATGTAACCAACATCTTTTCTGCTAGATTCTATATTCCAAGAGTCTTTTTGCTTAGCAAAGTAATAATGGCAATCAAACTGATTTTTTAAACCATTTGTGTTGGACCATTTAACATCTTGCCCATGTAGCGATACTACCTTATCCCAGGCATCTATTCTTTTTACACTTGATAATAGATAATCATCTGTATCGGTAAGGTATGGCTTATGGGATAAACTGAGAGATTCTTTCCCCCCTCTAGTAATCCACGAGAACGCTGAAAAATATGTTGAATAGTTAGAAACTGCTAAATCTACTTGAACATTTAGAGATTTTTTATTTGCACCTATATTTATAATTAATGATTTGTTATCATTCATTTTTTGCGTAATATTTATCTTTTCTTGATTGTTATCAACTTTGGTTGATATTACTCCAATAGACCTTTTGTCTTTATTATAAATATTACCTGCACTAATTATTTTATCCTCTTGACCTTTCATGAGAACTACAGATTCCCCATTTGTCAAAACTAATGGAATCTCTAACGTAGATCCATTTAATGAAGGAGCAATTAAAAAAGAAACCGTTACACTATTTTGCTCTTTGTTCATAGTTAGTTCATATTTAGATTCTCCACTATTAGATTTATTCTTACTTACCGAAACAGCAGAAGTTGATTTAATTATTGGCATATCGACCCCAATTTTTGTTCCCTCTTCAGTAGATATGTAAGTAATTGTTTCTTTTGCACTAGCTGTTACCTGATAAAGATTAAAGACAATTGTTATTCCCAAAAGACCGACTACAAATTTCCTAAATGCTTTCACTACAATTTTCACCTTTTCACTGTGTATTTACTCTCGCTAACAAAAACAAAAACAGGCAGAAAGAGCGGTATAAATCCTATCATTGTTTTTATCGGCATAAAAAAATACATAGTAATAAGTCCTATTTACTATTATTAGTAATTTAGTTGTTATTTTTAATATGTTTGTAATTAAATTTGTACTCATAGACCTAATAATTAACATTAATATTACTAGTTTCTGGCACCAGTAATGCTGTTGTAATAATTAATCCACTATTTTATACCTATTAAAAGGACGCAAAAAAGAAGTCGTCGGAGGTGTTTCTGCAAAAGATTAGACGACTTCTTATATTAAAGTGGATTACTAGAAACGATATCGGGAAAGCGACAAACAAGAACTTGAACACCACGATTCACTTGTCCATTGTGATAAATAGATAGGAGCGACTTCTTATAAACACAGGATAATTAGCCTACTATTAATTTTATACCTAATAGTATGATAGATATACATATTGTACCGAATTAAGGAGGGATTATTAGTTGAAGAGACTACTATTTATTTTTACTGTAATTATCTACTCAAACCCATATGTATCTTTTAAGTCTGCTTTATGCAGCAAATACCGTTCATAAATATTCCGATTCTCCCCAGAATAATCGCCAAATCTCTCATTAAAACCAAGCTCTACTTCTTGATATGATAAAGCCAATTCATATAGTTGAATATAATCCCTAACAACTTTACCGATCTCCTGCAGCAACTCCTCTTCCTCAGCTGTTATACTACCGCTTCCAACATATTTAGTAGTATATCCTTCGATTGCATCCACAACTTTATCCATCCTCTCTTCATTAACAGTTGTCGATAAATTAAATGATTGAAATTCTATATTAATGACACTTAGTAATTCTTGTGAGTCCCTATACATTTCCTCGGAAACATTATATGAACTAGCAGGTGGATCGTGCGTGAACATGTATACATACATACCGCCAAGAATAATAATGATTCCTATAAAAACTATTCCTAACAGCTTTAATAAATATTTTAAGCATCCCACAAAACTGCCTCCTAAATTGATGACTCATCTTTCTTATTGCTTTTTCCAATGCTTAGTATAAAATGATCGTTTAATAATCCAGGCATAAATGAATCACTAAAAACTAACTTATAGTCATATCTCCCTTAGATCCTTAGTGACAATTACTTTATCCTACTTTTTTTGAAATTAAGACGTTAAAATCTGTTATGGTTTATTCGCTATAAATTACGGACATGATATTCATTTCCTTCATAATCATCCAACCAAATTAACAAATGATTAACTTACCAACAGAAGTTATGAGGTCAATATAAGAAACCATAAACGATATCATAAAACTAATTGACTATGTATTTACTAAAAAGGGATTTAAGAATTAATATTTATCTATACATTTTGTAAGTTATAATTTTTTAAAATAAGGAAAAAGAAGTGAACCCTAATTAATTGTAAAGTATTCTAAAGTACCATCAGCACTGAACGCAAAGTCAAGTACAATGTAATTTTCTCCATGTTCTTCACCACTAAAATATACACTATAGCCATAAGATTTTTGGTGATATTCATTTATTCCATAGAAGAAATCAGGTTCACCTAAAGCATCAATTAGTTCTTGTTTATCAATATCTAAATTATAATAGGCAACACTCATTAATTTGTCCTCATAAAAACTTACACGAAAATCCGGGTATTCGTAATTCAAATACATCTCTTCTGTTACATCAGATGGTTTACCGAACGAATTATAAATAAAATTTTCATTAAGGGGTTGTTTAAAGGTTAAATCTACACCATTTACTGTAATAATCTTTTCATTAAGAAATCTGTCTACTACCTGACTTAAATTAAAGCTATTGTTTATTCCACCGTTACTATTCTGGTTATCTTCTAAATTACTCTCAGTAGATTGATTATTTGATTCAGATTCAGTATTAAGTTCACTATAAGAATCATATGTATTATTTTCATCATTTAAGTTTTCAACGTATGATGACTCATTAGATAATTCTTGCGCATTCTCCTTAGGATAACTCGTACTATCTGACATCCAGACTGCACCTACTAAGGTTAAAGCTGTAATAATCAAAAATAATATAAAACGCTCCATTATACTATCCCTACGATCTATTAAATTATTTTTTAACAATGACGCAACTAGTCATCATATCATGTAAAGCTTGCTTTTTTTGAGTGAAGATAACCATTAAAAATCCAATATACAAAATTAATGCTGAAAATATATGAAAGAAGTAACGAAATGTTGCTCTCAAAAATGAAATTCGTTCTCCATCTAAATCGGATACAGATATACCCATAACCTTTTTTCCTATAGTCCCCTGCCAAGAAGAGCTATCTAACAAAGCGTAATACATCCAGCTTATAAAGAATCCAGTAAAAGTTATTAATTCTTCATCTATAGGCATTAGTAGTACAATCGTTAAAGAGAACGCTATCCACAAAACTAGGTCAATTATAGTTGCACCCGTTCGTTGCCAAAATCCTGCATAACTTAATTCAGAACGCTGGTTATATAGATTTCGCGCTCTAGTACTTCTAGTTTGATTATGACTAATCTCCCCAATAAAGGAAGCTGCTACTTCACTTTGCACTTCCCCTACTGTTGGAACCGAAACATTTGCACCACATTTAAAACAAAAAGTATCTTCCACACCTAATTTAATTCCACATTTGGAACAGAACAATTTATACTCCCCTTTTCTAGATTTTCTTAAGCACTACAATTTTATCATAAAATACGAGATAAAAGTCCTGTATATATAAAATGTCTATAGTCATCACAAACATACATCTTCTGTAAAACAACAAGCTTAGTAGCATACCAGCAACACTAAAGTTCGCCAGCTATATTCAAAATGTAGTGGGTGACTACGTTTTTGACTACGTTCGGTTGATACTCATTGAAACTAGATGATATAGAAAAAAAGAAAAAACCCTTGAATACCAAGGGTTTTGACACTGTATGAAATCATATGATTTCATTATATGGAGACAGCTTTTTCGATAATATTCTATTCATATCAGATTTATAGATTCGTTGACCAAATGCCCGCTTCCTTAATAAAGATACGTTTGTTCAGTTTCAACTGTGCCACGATAAATTCTGCAATATCTTCGGGTTGCATCACTTTGTCCGGATTGCCGTCGGTTAATTTATTTTCGAAGGCTAAATCTGTTGCAACAGTACTTGGTGCTAATGCTATCACACGAATATTATGCTTGCGCACTTCCATTGCCAATGACTCCGTAATCCCAAAAACTCCGAATTTTGAGACGATGCACTTATTTACAAGAACATTCCGTTTCGAATATTTTTTAGCAAGACTAGTAAATGTTAATCTTGCTATCGCAAGCAATTATCATATTCTGAATCGTATTAGTTAGTCAATCTAAGTAAAAGAATCCCGCTAATATGAAGGTCTATTAAATGACAAAGCGATAATCGAGCCCTACACAGGTTACTTTGATCGAATCCAAGATTACAAGATTACTAATAGGTTCCCTGTGTAAGACACAATTCAGAAACTATTATGACCATGTATTTTTAAAACACAATTTAAGTAGAAATTTCCATGTCAAAAAGAAGTAGCTAATGCTCTTTTGCTACGGCTACTTCTTTCCTTTTCACAAATTATATACAATTTAAATTGTAGAGTATTGTCAGAGTACTGCAGAATTTTTATACACAGACACCTTCTTCGAACTATTTAGTTAACACTATAGAGTTTTCAACTTCAACAGTTCTTGGTTGGGTCAGTAAGCTGACAACCACCAAAGCTAAGACAGACATTGGAAGTGCAAATAATACACTATTTAATTCAAAAGGTCTATCTAAGATAACTTCCCATAAGATAGTACTTACTCCTCCTATAACCATCGAACTAAGAATTCCCGCTGTTGTAGCCCTTTTCCACAAAATTGTTGCTAAAATTGCCGGTGTAATCGCTGCTCCGTACATAGTGTAGGAATACATTTGAATAGCAAGTACAGAAGGAAAATACATTCCTAGTATATAAGCTAAAACACCTAATATTACTACAACGTAACGATTTACACTAAGAAGTTTTTTATCTGGAATTTCCTTTTTACTATAGTGTTTATAAATATCATATACAATATTTCCAGACGCAGAAAGTAAATAGGATGTTGCAGTAGTAATTATAAATGCCACAGCCGCACAAAGGACAACCAATCCAATACCTAATGGCAGACCGTTAATTGCCATATTCAAAACAGCTGTATCAGGTTTTATATCTGGAAACATGACGATAGCTGCAGTGGCAAATATAATGGTTAAACCTATAACTAAAACACTTCCTACAAAAAATCCAATAGTAGATCTTTTTGCTGTATTAGCGTCCTTTGCTGCTGCAAAGCGTTGATACATATTTTGATCTCCAAGAATTAACAAGAACAGCGGCAAAAAGAAACCTAATAATTGTAAAAAAGATAAACCACCATTCCACTGTTTCGCTTGTTCAGGGAGACTTAATGCTAATCCTTCAAATCCACCTACATTATTCAATACAAATGGTAAGCCCAATAAAAGTCCAAATACAATTAATAAAGCACTCAAAGCATCCGTATACGCCACTGAGAAGAGCCCTCCACTTACTGTCAAAAAGATTACAAGTGCTGCGATAATAATTGCGCTTGTTTCAATAGATAAACCAGTTGTGATTTGAAGTACATATGCTCCACCAGTAAACTGATATGCCGTAATCCCTACATATGCTAAAAGAATAAATATAGATGATATTAGCCTAGCTTTCCCGCCGAATCGTTTTTCAATTATTTCTGGAACTGTATAAGCTTCCCCTACCCTTACTTTTTCAGCGATAAAGTAGAGAACTATTATCCCAACAATTCCCCCCGATAAATTAAAAATTGCAGCCCAAGGTCCATATTGGTATATAAAGCTTGCTCCACCAATGATTGTCCCTGAACCAACAAAAGTAGCAAGTAGGGTTCCCATAACAACAAAAATTGGTAAACTTCTTCCAGCCGCCATAAAATCAGTACTAGTCTCTATAGATTTTCTTCCAAAATAGACCCCCATCAATGCCATGACTACCAAATAGATGATGACCGAGATTAAGTAAATACTCATTCTATCCCTCCTAATCTTTTTCTTCCTAGCAAACCATTAATCATGAAAAAATCAATTCATCAATCGCTCTTGGGTAGTCCGTAATAAGCTTAGTTCCATCCTTCGTTAGTATTACTGTATCGGAATGCCGGAAACCGCCTACGCCTGGTATATAAATTCCTGGCTCCACACAAAATACCATGTTTTCCTCAAGTATAAAGTCGCTGGAGTATTTCAAGGATGGCTCTTCATGAATTCCGATTCCTATGCCATGTCCTGTTCGATGATTTACATACTCTTCTAAATTTGCTTTTCTAAATATATCTATAGCTACTTCATTTACTTCTTTTGCACGAACTCCTACCTTGATAAACTCCAATGCTAGTTGTTGTGCTTCTTGAGCTAATTTAAAAGCTTCTCTTTGTTCGTTTGTTGGGTCACCCACAAAAAACGTTCGTTCACACTCTGCCCTATAGCCATTCAATCCAACTTGCCTACTATGAATTACGATATCATTTTTCTTTAGACTTCTTGTATTTGAAAATACATGTGGCATGTTTGTACGTTCTTTTCCTGAAGGGGACATTACAAAATAATCTAATGTAGCATTCGGGTGTTTTTTAGCAACCTCCAAAAATAATGCCTGATTTCCATAGTGATCAATTTCCATTTCTGTAACATGAGGTGTAGCGTGTTTAAGAGACTCCTCTAGAGCTAAACTAACTAATCTACCTGACTCGGTAATTTGCTCAATCTCTTCCTCATCTTTAATTGCTCTCATCTTCGCAATCTCTTGATCAAGGCTTACTAACTCAAAACCTTTTTCTCTTAGTCTATTAGCTAATGAAACTGGCAATGCACCAAATTCTACCCCTACTCTTGAGTTTTGTGGATAGGATTCAATTACACTTTCGAAAAGTTCAAGATATGAATTTGCATGTTCCCTGTGCAATTGTGTTTCATAGTAAACAAGTACACGATCTGCATTAGATTTATTCTGTGCATGGTTTTCTTCCAAGGAAGGCACAATAAATTGAACCTCCTTTTCATCAACAAATAGCACAATCGGTCTAGAGTATGTTATTGCTTTTAAACCACTAAAATAATACTGGTTTTCAAAATTCATGATTACTGAAAAAGCAATCTCTTTTGATGTTGTAAGTTCGCGTAAATAATGGATTCTTTTATTCAAATTCACAATTAACTCCTCCTATAATTTTACACTACCGTTAGATTGGCCATTTATATATACAGCCTTTACTTGACGTAACACATTTAAATGATTTAATGGATTCTCTGGAACTACAATAAAATCAGCAAAATAACCTTCTGTAATTTGTCCTACTTTAAGTCCTAAAATTTTTCCAGCGTTAACTGTTGCAGTTTTTAAAATATCCCTGTTTCCGTCAACATATTCAGACATTTTTTCAATCTCTTCAATTATTGAGGTATGTGGTGTAAAACAAGCACCCGCATCGGATCCAGCTCCTATTAAAATTCCACTGTGGAAGAATTTCTGAAATGCACTGACATGCATATTAATTATATTTTTAGCTTTTTCTCTAGCGTATTCTGGAACACCATCTAAACTTGCAATTTGTTGATAAATATACAGTGTGGGAATCCATGCAACTTTTTTTTCTATCATCTTTTCTACAATTTCTGTATCTAGATAATGTCCATGTTCAATAGTATCTACTCCCGCTTCTATTGAATTAAGTATCCCTTCTCTTCCAATAGCATGAGAAGCTACCTTAAGCCCAAAACGATGCGCTTCGTGGCAAACCACTTTTAATTCTTCAAGACTAAGTTCAGAGTTCTCTGCTTTTTCACCTTCTCTTCGTCCATAAACCCCTCCTGTAGCACTCACTTTAACGACTTGAGCGTTTTTATAAATCTGCTCTCTTGTGGCCTTTAGTGCTGCATCTTTTCCATCTACAAATTTCGCCCAAAATGGATCATGTCCACCGGTCATGGTGATTGTTTTTCCAGATGCGATAATTCTTGGTCCTGCGATTATCCCCTCACTAATTGCAGCAGCAACATGCAATGCAATGTCATCAATCGAACCTAGATCCCTAATTGTTGTCACGCCAGATTTAAGATATATTTGTGCATTTGCAACACTTCTTATAAGCATTTGTTCTTTTGTTTCTTTCTCGTGAGTGTTAACTGGATCAGGAGAACCATCCCACATAATATGGACATGTAAATCTACTAATCCGGGGAGTAGATAAGCTCCGTCCAAATTTTCTACCGGAATTCTATTAGGAATAGAATTCTTCGGTAAAATTCGGTGAATAATACCATTCTTAATCCAAACGGCATACCCTCTTGTTTCTTTTAAGTTTTCTCCTAACAGAAGAGTAGCACCCATAATAATTTTTTCCATGCTATATACTCCTTTTAATGAACAAACAAACCATTTTTCATTACTTGTTTTTGTTCTTTCAGAATCTCAAGGTTTTCTAAAGGATTTTTGTCTATTATTAGTAAATCCGCATACATTCCATTTGTTAGCACTCCACGGTCTTCTAATCCCAAGCATTCCGAGGCTATTCGAGTAGATGCATGAATAACTTCCATTGGTGACATCCCTGCTTTTTCCATTATCAAAAGTTCATCATGGTAATACTTAGGTGGCGTGACTGGAGAACCACAATCTGTTCCAGTTGCTATTTTTACTCCAAGCTTAACCGCCTTCTCTAACATTTGTTGATGAGGTTCAACTACATGTTTCGCTTTTTCTAAAGCCCATTCTGGAATACGATCATCCGTCGCTAAACGCTTCATTACAACCATCGTTGGCACTAAAAATGTACCTTTTTCTTTCATCATTTCCAATGCTTCGTCATCTGCATATATCGCATGTTCAATCGTATCTACTCCTGCTTCTAAGCAATTTTTAATTCCCAATAGCCCTTCAGCATGAGCAGCAACCTTTTTATTTTTCTTATGCGCTTCTTCTACTGCTGCTTTTAACTCTTCTGTATTTAATTGCGGAGATCCTGGTTCTTCTCCAAAGGTATAAATACCTCCAGTAGCCATCACCTTAACAAGATCTGCTCCATCTTTCATGACTTCCCTCGTAGCTTTTCTTACATTATCTACACCATCAGCTTCTTTTCCTAAGTAGTGAACATGACCACCAGTCATACAAATGGCTGGTCCCGAAGCGATAATAGTAGGTCCTAGCAACATTTTACTGTTGATGACATTACGGAGATTTAACACACTTTTTTTTGGTGATGCAACATCCCGCACTGTCGTAATTCCTTCTTTCAAAGTAGCAATTGCATTTGAATAAGCTTGTAATGCGAGCGTAGATTCATCCAAATAATGTATCTTTTTTTGTGGATCTTCAGAACCGTCCCAAACTAAGTGAACATGACAATCAATTAGACCTGGCAGTAAATATTTGCCTTTAGCATCCACAACTTGATCTGCTTCAGACAAATCTATCTCACCAATCCCAATTTCCTTAATTTTTTCGTTATCTATCACTAAGTATGCATTTTCTTGTACCTCTGTACAGATTCCATCTATTAAAAAACAGTTATAAATTATAGTTTTCAATTTTAAACCTACTTTCTTTTATTTTTATGATTAAATAATAGATTTTTCTGATAATTTTTTCATTGTATTGAGAGCACAAAAAAAAGAAGTCAATATATGACTTCCACACGAAGGGATTTATTCAATTAAATCTAACGACATAGTAAATAGTAGGTAATTTTCCTGTTTTTCAAAATTAATTCCTTTGTACAACTCATGGATTTTTTCAAGGCGATAACTGATTGTGTTTCTATGTACAAATAGTTCTTCAGCGCTTTTTTTTAAACTAAAAAAATTACGTAAATACGATTTTAAAGTGAGAACTAATTCTGCTCGGTTATTCAAATCAAATTCAATAAGAGGTTCTAATAATCTTTTTGCAGCTTCTTTTGCCTCCTCCTCTTCTTTTAATATAAACATATATTTTTCAAATCCTAATTCTTCATAGAATATTAAACGAGTTTCTTTAAATTTTGCTACCTCGATACTTCTTTGAACTTGTTTGAATTTCTTAAGAATATCCTCTTCATACGTATTCTCTTTAAATTCACTGATACCACATATTACGCCAGTAAAGTTTTCTAATATATTTTCTAAATTTTGTATTTTTATTTTAGAGGATGTCAAACAGATGACTTCTTGTTCATAAATCCAAATAACTTTATCTTGTGCTTGTCCATCTAATTCATCATAAATATATGTGAATCCATAATTAACCAATTCTTTGTTAGAAAAATGAAACAGATACATCTGATTGTACTCTTTCATCATTAAAGAAAAATTAGCGGTTTTGGAACTATTCTTTGCTTTTCCTTCTATTATAGATTCCAGTAAACGGATATCCTGGTTTTTTAAAAATTTTACTAGTGATTTTCTTTTGACTGCATCTATTAACAGAGCTGTCTTCCCATACTTTACTGCTGAGTCAACTAATAGATTCTGCGTATTTCTATATCCAATTACTAAGAACCCATATTTATCTAACTTATCTGCAATTGGAAAAAGACAAAATGTTAGTTCACTTTCTTCAAGAAATTCATTTTTAAGTAGAGCGCTGACTTTTTCAAATTTTTCTTTTTTTAACAGGTTACTAGAATTTTCTAAAGCTGATTTAACACGTAGACTGAATTCATCCCTTTTTATTGATCTATCCGTCCAAACAGTAATAATATTCAACTCTTTATCGAAATACAATATAGGAGAATTAATATATTTCCCAATAGTAGCAATTATATAACTTGCCCCTTTATCTTCAGCGATGGACTCTAACAAATTTAGGTTCATCTTTTCCATCTGTTCTCGAAGGGTATCACTTTCTTCAAGCAATAATTGATTATATGTTTTTAAAATCTCGTGATATGAAACTTCAAATGGAATCGATAAAATAGGTAAACTGTACTCGTTTCCAATAGAAATAATGGACGAAGGTATTTCATCCAAAACGACTGAGTGAATTGCTAAAGCAGCAATTTCTCTAGTCAACAACCATTTAACATGATTAATAATTTCAACTTCGCTTGTAAAAGCTGCAAATGTTGTCATAATAAAACCACGGCTTTGTATTCGTTCACTTATCAACGGTAACTCTTGAATGCTAAGATAATTCAATTCAACTTCCATTCCATCCATCCCAGCGATCAAGTTTATGTTGTAGAACTTTAACTTCTCCGCAAATTGTTTAACAGTAACCATTTTCTTTTCTCCTTTCAAATAGGGTAGCATTATTTACTTATATAAAATATTTTATCAGAATAATACAATAATAAATATGTAGTATAAAATTAAATACCTTATATCATAGTCTGAGGTGTTAAAGAAGTATTAAGTGTATTTGATATGTTACAATGTCTCTTTAAAACAATTCGTAAATCATAAAGCCGCTGCATCGATAAACCGATGCAGCGGCTTTGGAATATAATTATTAACCTTGTGCTGTAAGTTGGATATATTCCAGGTTGTCCAGTCTGGTTTTTTTTTGTGAATACTGATTTTGGGAAACGTAGGCTTATTGGACGTGCATTTGTTGGATTCACTGTGAACTGTTCTAAAGGGAAGCCGAGTTGTGCTACTAAGTTACCTGTTGCGCCAAAGAGTTCCAGTGGTACATTGCTAATCGTGATTAAAAGAATTAAATTAAAGGCTTTGGAAGTTGAGAGGAAAGATCTCTCAGCTATTTAATTTATGTCTTTTAACAATGACCAACTATCTAGCATTAGCAGAATAATCTAGTATAAAAAAAGCCGACTCCCATAATGGAATCGACACTTTTCTTCTTAGATCAATATCCGATTTATGGATTCGTTGACCAAAGGCCTGCTTCCTTAATGAAGATACGTTTGTTCAGTTTCAACTGTGCAACAATAAATTCTGCAATATCTTCTGGTTGCATCACTTTGTCCGGGTTGCCGTCGGTTAGTTTATTTTCGAGCGCTAAATCTGTTGCGACAGTACTAGGTGCTAAAGCTGTCACACGGATGTTATGTTTGCGAACTTCCATTGCTAATGACTCCGTTATCCCAAACACTCCGAATTTTGAAGCGCTATACGCACTTGTCAAAGGTGCTCCCTTTTGTCCAGCCGAAGAGGAGATATTTATGATGTCGCCTGATTTTTGCTCAATCATTCCAGGTAGAACAGCACGTGTCACATAATACACACCCATAAGATTAACTTGAATGATTTTTTCCCATTCAGCTACTTCCAAGTCCATAAAGTTACCGAACTTCGCTATTCCTGCGTTATTGATTAATATGTCCACCTGACCCAGTTCACCCGTCAATGACTCGATTGCTTGATTCACTTCATCATTTGATGACACATCAGCTGTTGCAATCGCTGCTTTCACACCGAATGCTTCCACTTCCTTCGCAACGTCCGCCAATGTTGCTTCCGATTGTGCAAGAAGACCCACATTAACTCCTTCAGCAGCTAGTGCAAGTGCAATCGCTCGTCCCAAATCCTCTGAATAGGTAGGAATAGTATGTGTAATTCTAGCACCCTCCACGTGATAGGGGTCACTTGAGTCGTTTAATAATCTTGTAAATATTTCACTATGAGATGTGTCTAAGCCTATTAATCCGATATTCATACGCTAGTCCCCTCACTGTTTAATAGAGAAAAAACTTGTCGCGGTCTGCCTCTTCTTGAGATTTTTTCCATGCCTATTACTTCGATTAATTTTCCATCCAACCAAGACTGGATAATTCGATGGGCACTTCTCGGTGTAATTCCTAAAACGGAAGCTAATTCATGAGCAGTAAATTCATTTTTCTTTTTTCGTTTAATTAAAGCCATTGTCTTCTCAATATTCGCTGCACTCATTCCTATAGTTTCTGCCTGATTTATTAATAATTGATCAGTCACAGTTAATGGATATTTCATCGGGGCAATCAAATCGATTGGACCAAATACACTACGGTCTTCTCTTACAATAAAACAGCAAGACCCTCCGCTATCTTGAGCTTGAATAAGTGCTACTCTTGCGTGGGAGCCGGCCTCCAAAGCAGAAAAACCAATTCCAATCCCTATGGATAAATGTACTCCCAATTTTTTCTTTACTTCATCGACAATAGGTAAAGATTTATATCCTTCTGTAATTCTCTCAAACGTTCCGCGATTAGTGACAAACAAATATTCATTGCTACTGAGTGCCGTTAAATAACCGCTCATTTGCTCCGCGAAATGAAGTAGCATACGGTATGTATCATGGTTTCTGTTTTGTACCTGCTGTTCTGTCATGAATTCATTTATCGTTGATGCGGAATTATCTAAAAAAATTCTTCCTATAATAATTTGCATCTCTTTTTGTTTTCGCTGGTTTGTTCCTAGAAGCATTCTTTCAATTGCAACAATAATATCTTCTTCTGAAGGCTTCAACCACTCGTTCATAATGTTTTTATTTGTCAATGATTCACTTACTAATCTCAAACTAGTTATCACAACCGTCTTAGGATCTTCTGCTACTTTTTCAAGATGAAAATTAACCAAGTCATCTATATTTTCATCGGAAACCATACCTTGATAAATACAATACGTAAAGGTTTCGTCCAAATTTTTTTTAACAATATCTATATGTTCATTTTGAATTCCATCAAGACTTATTTGCGTAAGATTCTTTTTAGCTTTTAATTTATAAAGTGCCTGATACAGTCCAGACCCTTTTAAAGGAATATAAAATGCCGGAGTTTCCACAGGTATTTCCTCTTTAGCCACCAAGTAAGGTATTCGACCAGAGTAAAACAAACAATCTACTTCGTCTCTAAGTTCAATGGTGAAATCTTTAGCTTCCTCTAACACATCCGACAATCGAAAAATAGGTTGAATGGTAGGAAAGAGATCGAAGCACCGTATGAGCGTCTCACGAATCCAAAGTGGTCCGATTACCCCAACCTTAATATGTGTTTTCATGATATCCTTCCCCCCAACAACGTGAAAAGACACATTTAATCATGTGTCTTTTCCTCTTTCTTAATGTACACTTTCCTTTTCTAGAAAAGAGTTTACAAATTCATCATCATTTAACTCTGGATAGGTTGCGTAGACACGATCAATTTCTTCTGACTGACCAGGGCTTAATACTTCATGATCCATTAAACACCAGTTTCCTTGTAGAAGTCCCTGTCTTCTGAGCACTTCATTGATGCCTGCAATACTTCCTTTAAAATCGTTTTTAGAATCAAAAAATGCAGAGTTTGCATCGGTTACATTTTGAGCAATTGAAAACCATTTTTTATCGATTTGATCTTTGTCACGAGCAACTTTTTGTTGTTCAAATAATTCTACAGCTTTGTGTGTCCATACTGACCAATGTCCCAAAAGTCCCCCGACAATTTGTTTCGTTACAATTTTGCCATCAAGTTCAACAGCATAAGAAGTGAATAGATCTGTAATGATATTATCGTCATTTCCTGTATAGAGAGCAATTTCATCTCTTCTAGAGGAAGCACAAACCGCACGAATCACATCTAAAGTTAGATATCGATTGAATGGAGCTATTTTGATCCCTACTACATTCTGTATATCCGCAAATGCTTTCCAAAAATCATAACTGAAAACTCGACCTCCAACTGCTGGTTGAAGATAGAATCCAAACACCGGCAACTCGTTTGCAACCTCTTTCGTTCGATCAAGAAGTTCTTTTTCAGAATAATCTTTCAATCCGCCGTTACTTAATAATACCATATCATAGCCAAGTTCTTTAGCTATTTTTGTTTCTTTCAGCGCCTGCTCCGTTCCCCCACAAACGCCTGCAATCTTTAAAAAGGGGCGTTGTAGCTTTGCCTTCTCTACTTCCTCCATCGCAACTCTAAGAACCGTTTCATACAAATTAAAAGCAGGATCTCGAATTTCAAATTGAGTCGTGTGAACACCTACAGCAATTCCACCTACACCAGCTTCAATATAGTATCTCGTCAATCTTCTCTGTGAATTTTCATCCAATTGCTTATCGCTCGTAATTGCCAAAGGATGTGCAGGAATAAATGCCCCGTCAAGTAAATGCTTTTTCAGTTCTGATGATAATGCCATTTAAAACTCCCCTTTCCGCTCTTGGAAGTGAGTTGGTTTATTAATCGTTTCTCCATTATTTGCAACCCAATCAGCTGTCCATTCGATCATTTCTCTTATGGAAACTCGTGGATATCCAAATAACTTATGCGCTTTGCTTGAGTTATTTAACAATGCATTTTCTTGTTCTGCTCCAACAAAAACTGGCTTTTTACCAAACAAACGACCAAATTCATTTGCAATCCATCTAACAGATAGTGTCTCCGGTCCAGTTACATTAAGAATAGTTGGCGTTGTACTAGCTAGCAATAACGAGCGAATCGCATATTCATTGGCATCTCCCTGCCAAATCACATTTACATGGCCCATCGATAAATCAAGCGGCTTTTCATTATATACGGATCGAGCGATTTCTAGTATTACTCCATACCGCATATCAATCGCATAATTTAATCTAAAAATCGTTAGAGGTGTTTGATCCTTTTGAGAAAAGTATGTGAAGACTCTTTCTCTTCCAAGTGATGACTGACCATATTCGCCAACAGGAGCAACTTGGTGAAGTTCATCACAACCACCCGAATATACTGGCACTAATGGATACACATTTCCTGTTGAAAATGCAACAATATTGGAACCTTTAAAATGCTCAGCCACTCGACCTGGTAAATAAGCGTTCATCGCCCAAGTAAAATGCTCATTTCCAGTAGTTCCGAATTTATTTCCTGCCATGTAAATCACGTTTTTTTCTACTGGAAGACGCTTTAACTCTTCCTCATTTAAAAGATCGGCAGCAATCGTTTCTATACCTGCAGACTCCAGTTCCTGTTGCAATGTACCATTGGAAAAACGAGAAACCCCGATAACTTTCTTATCTAACCCTGCAGCATCGATCGCTCTCTTTGCCATAACAGCAAGCGTTGGTCCCATCTTCCCACCAATACCTAGAATGATTATATTACCTTCTATTTTCACCATATCCTCAATCAAAGCAGCAGATGGTCCTGTCATTAAATTTTCTAATTCTTCAACTGTTTTCAACTTATTTCCCCCTTAAGAAAAAAAGATGTTTTTTACATTGTTAAATGCAAGATAGAATAAAACGAGCAGTCCGATAATCCCTAAAACATTACTTAGCATTTTATTTTTGAGCTCGCCCATTACCTTCTCATCATTTGCAACAACTAAAATCGAAATAGCGATGAAAGGCACAACGAAAATTGTCACTGCTTGTGCGAAGATGATTAAATTCAATGGTGCTGATCCAAAAACAATTCCAATGACGGAACCGAAAAGCATAACGAGAATGATTAAAAATTTTACCTTCATATTCGATAGATTATTCCCTACTCCAACACCGTCTGCTAGTAAAGATCCCCCGATTGTTGCATTTCCCATAAGAGATGAAAAGGATGCTCCAAACAGACCAAGCATGAAGACAAATGTAGACCAACCTCCGAAAAGCGGTTCTAACGCCAACCCCATTTCAGTCGCATCATTTACTATAAGCCCCTGTGGCTTTAAAATTGTTGCAGCAGTAATCATAATAAGAAATGAAATAAAACCTAGTAGGAAAATACCTAGAAACGATTCTTTTCTCCCACTTCCTGCATCGGAAATCGTCCAGCCTTTTTCTTTTACTAAATACGATTGATACAAGGCACCTACAATTGAAAAACTTGTAGCAAATAGCGCAATTATTAACCCTGTACTTCCCTGTGGAATAGTAGGGATGAACCCCTTAAAAATATCAACTAATGAAGGCTGAACCAAAATTACTGTAATAAGAAAAGCAAGAAGCATTATTACTACTAAAACAAGCATCAACTTTTCTAGAATTTGATAAAATTGTTTTGCAAACAACAAAGCAATGGATAAAAGAGTAAAAATGTCAATCCAAACTGTCGGATTCAAATTAGTAACTGTGGACACAGCTATACCAGTTCCAATCGCATTGCCTGCTTGAAAAGATGCAGTTACGAGAAATGCCCCTATACCTATTAATAACCCCGCTACAAAACCCCATTTTTTCTTAATAACTTCTATGAAACTAGATTTTGCCGCTATCCCAATCCTCGTGCTCATTTCTGTGTAAACCATCATCAGAACGACAGCTAAAACAAGTGTCCAAACTAATTGTGATCCATAAATTGCGCCTATTTTGGATGACAACGTGACACTCCCTGGACCAAGCACCAACGCCGAAGTAATCAAAGCAGGGCCTAAGTAATTGAAAATATTTTTCTTCGTACGCACTTTACCACTACTTGTTACTGATGATAATTTCGCCCCTTCATTCAAACTAATTCCCCTCCGATTAATTATTCTGAATACTCTATCATTATATTAACTGAAGCAAAGAATTAATGACACGTCTTAAATATGTCTTTAATTAACACAAACTTAAGAAAAAAAGCCATCAAACAATTACAACGATTAATGACTTTTCTCCATTCTAATTGCTCAACTAGTTTTGACATTCAAGCTTTTAGTGTCTTACCTTTCTGTTTTTACTTTTAATCTCTTTCTCCTTATTCATTTTTTAATTCAACTGCAGTTTACTAAACGAGCAGCGTCAAGTCTACGGACATGGACAAGTATATTTACGTCTTCGTAATAAAGTATTAAAATCGGATAATCTTCATCACTTTCTGTAATCCTCTCGTCCGATTCTCCTCAAACTTTTTATTTATGGACCCATTATTTCATCTGAACTTGTTATCTTATCCACCATTCAAAATTAGTTCTAAAAAGCTAAATTATTTTCAATTATAATATCTAAAACAGTTGCTTTATAACTGTTTTAACAATTCTAAATTACACTTTACTTTAACTATTATTTTTAATATATTTAGTAAATAATACTCACCACAAAGGAACTAGGAGGAAATTAAATAATGGCTTTTAAGAAAGAACTAAAAAAAGTGAAGATATTGCTTATCATTGGAATTATCCTTGCAATAGCATTTGTCGTTAGCGTAATGATTGAATATCAAACAATCGATATATTCGACGGCGGATTATATGTAATTTTCACCGTAGCTCTCTACCCATTAGGTATTGTTTACGGATGGCGTTATATACTTGGTTACGCTAGCTACACGGAACCTTACTTACCAGCTGACAGATACTACACTGTACAAGAACGTAATATTTATCATAATGGTAGATTAATGGGAACAGTTTTAAGAATTGGACTAGCCCTCTGTTTAGGCTGGATCGTTGGGGTGTTTATTGCACTGAAGAAATTGAATCAAGCAAAGCGTTACGATACTCAAAATAGCAACTACTAATGGGGTATTTAATATTTAACTTCAGGTTCTAAATGAATTTGGAAATATACATATTTAAGCTCTAAAATTAATATATACATAGAATCATAAAGAAGAGGCTGGGACATATCTAGCTTCTAATAATGAGAAATCCAGATTTGAGCACATTCAAATCTGGATTTTTAACTTTTAGAGAATTTTAAGTGTTTAGCTTAGGCGTTAGCCGTGAATTTCCTTAAATTCACGGCCATTAACGCTAGGCCCATTTCGTTTTCAACCTTCGATGTCCCACGGACAGAAAATCGAGTAAAACGTAAATTAGCCTTCAAGAATCCAAAAACTGGTTCTACATCGATTTTTCTCTTACGATAAATCGAACTAGTTTTTTCTTCTGAAAGCTTCGCTCTAACATATTCTTTTTGTTGTTCCCACTTTTCATTGAACATTAGTTTACGGTTACTACCCTCTTATGCTTTTGTGCAAAGAGAACGTAACGGACAACCGGTACAATCTTCACATTCGTAAATCTTAAACTTTCGTTGGAAGCCATATCGATCATTCCGAACGGAATGGTATTGGAAGAATAATTGTTTTCCGTTTGGACAAGTGTAGGTATCTGTTTCGTTGTTATATACCCAATTGTCTGTATTGAATTCACTTTGTTTATGTTTCTTCTTTTGCTCCTTCAAATACATACCGTAAGTAATTAAAGCTTCTCGTTTGCGGTTAGATAAAATGTCATCATAGTTTTGTTGGCTACCATAACCTGCGTCTGCGACAATATGTTTGGGTAATTCAAAATAGTTTTGTTCAATTATATCTAAGAACGGAATCAGTGTACGAGTATCCGTTGGATTAGAGAATATACTATAGGCTAGCGTATATTGACCTTCTGTCGCAATTTGAATATTATATCCAGCTTTTAATTGTCCGTTTTGCATGTAATCATCTTTCATACGCATAAATGTTGCATCAGGGTCAGTTTTTGAATAACTATTCCTTGAACCACATATCTCTAAATCTCGTTGATACTTCATTTTTCGCACAACCATATCTAACAATTGATTTCTAATTTGCTTAGGGTATTTACGTTGATTTCTTAGTGCTTTTCTTGTTGGAACATCTGTCGATGTTTCAATTTGCTTATCATATTCATGTACCACGTCATCTGCTTTTTGAACAAGCTGCGCAATTTCTTCTAAGGATAATTGTTCCTCGTTTTCACGTTCTATTTCAGGGATGATTTCATTTTCTAAAAGTTCATTGTAAAGCTGGTTTGATTTTTCTATAAGGGCTTGATTATATTTTTCTACAGACTTCTTCCAGACAAAGGTAAATTTATTCGCATTCGCTTCAATTTTTGTACCATCAATAAAAAGGGCTTCTTGATCAATTAATTGTTCTTTAACTAACTGACAACGAAATTGAATAAAGCACTGACGAATTAAATCTTTTACTTCGGGATGAACGCGGAAGCGATTGATTGTACGATAGCTAGGTTCATAACCTTGAGCTAACCACATCATTCGAATACTGTCTTGTAGCAAAGCTTCAATCTTACGACCCGAAAAAGTTGATTGAGTATAAGCGCATAAAATAATCTTAAGCATCATGCGAGGATGATATGCAGGACAACCCTCATTTCGTAGAAATGGGGCAAAGGCTTCTTGAGGAATACTTTCCACTAAATGATGAACATGGAAGGCATATCATTTTTTTTTAGTTTTACTTCTAAATCTAAAGGTAAAATTAATTGATTCATGTTATAATTTTTAAACATAAGGACACTTCTTTCTTTTAAAATTTTTGGGGTCAGATACTTAAATTTTAACAGATAGTGTTCTTTTTTCATGCAAAAAATATAGCCGCTGACTTTTACTTTCGTAAAAAGCCATCGGCTACTTTCATTTCAGAGGTGGGTTTTGTCCCAGCCTCTTCTTTTTGCTTAATATTTTTTTCCTGAAATATTCTTTATACTGCTTTATAACTCAGTTGTTTTAAGAAGTTCATAGAATTTCCATTGATTATCATCTATCACTAGTAGATTTTCTGTATAAAATGATTTTTGTATTGATGGTTTATCTGGGTAATTTATAATATAGGATTCAAAGGTAAAAAGGTGTAAACCATCATCTTGAACCTCGAAGCTTACAACTTCACTCTCTAACAGTTGCTCTGTAATCCCTTTCGTCTCTAAATATGGAATATACTCCTCTAACTCTATACCCGAGTTACCAAGTGGATGAAAGTACTGTTCTACAAGTGTAAAATCACGATGATTTATGGCATTCACTGATGTAGCAATGAAAGAATCATATAGAAGTTCTAAATCCTCTTTATTGGGATTAAATAAGTCATCATAAAAAGAAGCAACTTCCATTTCTTCTTCAAACATTAATTGATATTCTCCACCTGAATAGACTTCTACATTTTCTGTCTTTCTTCCATCTAATTCTAATTGAATTGATATACTTCCATCTGTAGGCAAAGGACCAATTAATCCAATGTCTCGGACACTTGTACTTGTACTTTTCCCATTGACATAGACAATTGCATCCAATTTGTTAGAGTAGATACTTATGTCAACTAGTTCTAGAGGAAGTTCTAGTTGTACTATATTTGGTTTTTGCGTCATTGTCGAAAAATCGATTGAATCACTAAAATTCGTATATTTCGTTTCCACTTTAAAGGTAAGTTCTTGAATCGATTCAGAGGGTAAAATGCTAGAAACCTTTTGGAAATCGTCTACTTTTGTTAAAGATTTTGTTTGATCATTAAGAGTTACACGTGTTCCCTCTGTATTTGTTTTGACTTGAACTGAATAAGGATGAACCATCACTTCATATTTCGGATAAATCCCTAAAATAGAACCTGTTTTTTCAAGTGTGAAAAGTACATCTCCATTATAAGTTTTAAGAGGTTTATATGTTTCTTTTTCACGTAATGCGGCTTTTTTCCATTCTTTTAAAGTGGATTCCCAATTCGTTTCAAGGTACAAATAATTCAGAAAGTCCTGCATGATTGGTTCAGACAGTGGAGTACCTGATAATTGCGATTCGAATAGAATTAAAGCGGCAGTAGCATCTTGTTGAGATAAGATGTTATCCAATTCTACTATCGTTCTGTATGGACCAGTTTTTTCTTTTATTTGCCCATGCGTTATAAAAATGGCACCGAGCAATACTATAAAAATGATTGGGATGATTAAATTAGTTTGTTTCTTTTTCTGTGTTTGGAACCTTAAGCCACAATGTGAACAAAACTGGCTTTCATTTTTTATTAGCTCTGTACAATTTGGACAATTTTTCATTTAGTAGAATCCCCTACATAATGTTTAATATATCCCCCAAGGGTAATAAAGATAAATGCAAAAATAGCAGAAATGAAGAACGTCCCAAAAACCCCTGAGCTCACTTGAAACATAGTATGACCAAGATCAAATATTTCAGATCCTTTTCCTTCGACAGAATACTTAATATTAGAAAGTAAAGATATTAAAGACATAATGAATGCATAAATTAATGAAAATTTAACTAGTTCCGCAACTTTTATATTGTGAGTTTGATATAGATTATATCCAGCAATTATTAGAAATACAGCAGGTATTAGAATACTAGCTTTCAACCAAAAAGGGATTCCATTTTCCATTGAAAATTCTAGAAATTCATTTACAAAACCACTTTCCTCAAATTTTGCAATTGAGCTAAATAGATGGAGAGAGAAGGATTCTTCTTGTGAATATTCTTTATACACAAAGTTAATAGGAATTAGGTGGCTCATCTTCCAAAAAATCATTCCAACTGGCCCAGTAAACAAGTAATGTAAATATTCATCGCGTACTTCTTCTATTTTAGACAGTATAGAAAAAGAAACTACAGTATACAAAAAGGTACCAATTATCATAATAACAGTTGAATAGATTGTGTACTGAATGTAAGATGCTTTTGTTTTAATAAATGCAAAAACATCTCTTTTGTATAACATGAACATAGATGCAATTCCTGCAATAGAAATAGCAAGTAAAAACCCTACTATAAAAGATTCAATTAGTGGAAATCTTCCTTTTACTAAAACATCAATATCTGTAAAGAAAATAGAAATTCCATTTTTATAAGTAAAATTTGCTATAAAAGAAGAAATAGACAAAAAGATTCCATAAAGTATGCCAAACCCTAAAATAGAGCTACTAAAAGATAGATTTCGCTTTTTAGCAATAAATCCAAGAATAAGTCCACTTATTAATAATATAAAAATAACGACGGGTAAGAACGTCAAAGATAAATTTTGAAGAATTAGTGTGGCACTTTCACTTAATTTTTCACCATCTATAATATCACTCTTAACTTCACCTGTTAGTTTAAAATCAACACTATGCATAAGAGATACATAAGTAAAAATGTTATAAATATTAGGCAAATTCAAGTCAATTCCAGATTCATTTTCTAACTCTTCTGTTAAAATATTCAAATTTTTTATATCATCCGAGGTTACTTCATTTCCCGAATATTCAATAATACTATTTTCAACTTGTGATTTAATAAAAAACGCACCTAATAATGTAAGTAGAATAGATATTCCAACTGCTAATAATATTGGAGTGACCGATGCAGATGAGAATTTTGCAACTGAAAAACTTGGAGTTGCAAAGCTTTTTTTCTTAAATGATTCACTGGTGTTTTTTTTAGGACCACCTTTTGAAAAGCTAATTGTGCTATGTGATTCTCCACAATGTTGGCAATACTGAGCGTCGGAAACGACTGATTTTCCACAACTAGCACAAAAGCCTGAAGCACGATGTTCTACACCAAACGGTAATTCGGGGTGTAAGTTTTGTCCATCTCTAGGACAATAATTTAAATTTGGATCATGTTGTTGACCACACTCTTTACAGAACATTTATATCCTCCTACAGTTCATTAGTTGCATTGCCACAACAAGGGCAATATGCAGCTGAACTAGGAATATTTTCTTCACATGTACTACAAAGTTTGAATGACTCTTCTTCTTTTGGTGGAATAACAACTGGTGTTCCACAAGAACCACAAAATTTATCGTTCGGATTAATAGCGGAATTACATGAAACACACTCATATGTATTTTGAACAGTCTCATTTAATCTTTTCATATTACTAGCTTGAATATAAATTTCTTTATCTATTTGTTCAATATTCAATGCAATATCCTTTAAATCCTCATCAGAAATTAAATTAAGCCGTAGTTTTTTATGCGTTATATTACCAATTTGTAATATTAACACCTGTCGTTTTTGCCTTAAAGAGTTAATATTTTGCTGAATCTGACTTACTTCTTGCGCTACTTGGATTTTTTGTTTTCCTTGTTGCAATGAATCTTGAATCTTGTTCAATCCTCCACCTATTTTGTTTTGGATTTCATTCATGAGTATCCCTCCATATACAATGATTAATAATTTACAATTAAATAATACCATATTACTATTAATATTATATGTATTTTTTTCTATTTATAAAATAATTGTTATTCAAAAGAACTATTTTACGTGTTATATTTATAGAACTATAGAAACATCATGGAGGAAGCTGACAATGGCAAACTGTGTAAACTGCGGAGTGAAAAGGCAAGGAACAGAAAATTTCTGTTTAAATTGTGGAACAAAACTAGAGGAAGTTGTTCCAATAAAAACAACAAAGAGAAGTACAATTAATCCTAAACAAAAAAAAATGCGCATAGCTAGTATAATCTCTATTTTTGTTATCATAGTAGGTTTATATGGAGCACACTTATTCCTAAATTGGAAATATGATACTTCTAAAATAATTATCGAGATGAATAAAGCTTATGTAAAAGGTGAACATACTGAATTTCTTTCATTCTTCTCTATACCCGAAAAAGTAATTGAAGATAGTGAAGGTTTTTATTCATTTATTGAAGATGAAGGCTGGGATCAATTGCGTAACCAGATAAAAGAAGAAGTTAAAATTCTGGAAGATGATGAATTATCGAATATTATTTTAGATTCTCATGGAAACAAGTTAATGTCTGTTACAAATGAACCTTTACTTTTTGGTCTATATGATCGTGTTTCTTTTGTATTGCATCCTATAAAAGTGCAAGCAGAAATTCCACTTAATGAAACTTCAATTGTGATAAACGAACAAACAGTAACCGAAGATGAAGGAAAAAGTATAACTATTGGAAACTTTCTACCTGGAGAATATAATTGGAAGGCCTCAGCACCAAGTGAGTTTGCAACTATTGAAAATGAAGGGATCATTAACGTTATAGGGGATGGAAATAATTCATTTATATTTAAGCCTGAAATGGAAGCAGGTATGGCAACAATAACGTCGGATTTACCTGATGCAGTATTATGGGTAAATAACAAATCTACTGGAAAAACAGTTACAGAAATTACTTCCCTTGGACCAGTCCCATATGATGGTACAGTGACCATAACCGCAGAGGCAAAAGATACAGAAGGAAAGATTGTTAAAGGAGAACAAGTCGCTATTAAGTCTAACTCTGCCCATATAAAGTTTGCTCATATTCAAGATAAAATTGCTTCTGATCGTAAGAAACAACTGGAAATTGAAGTAATGCGTCTGCTGAAGAACGAGCACGAAGAAAATGTAGGTTACTATATTGATAACTTCCGATATGATTTTGAAAATGCACTAAACTCAGCAGACTTTTCATATATATCGGGGTATTTCCCAACTAGTAGTGAGATACAATCTATTTATTTAAAGGAAATTGAAAACCACGGTAAAATCGATGGTTATTATGACTACGATTTTCAATCGAACACTATTACTGATATTAAAGCAATTGACCAAAATACATTATATGTAGAAACTGCAGAAGTGTTCTACTTTTATTCTGATGACGAAGATTACATATACAACAAAACAAAAGGATATACTGTAACAATCAATGGTGATCAATACTTTATAACAAATATTGAGCAATTGACAACAGAAAAAGAAATTATTTAATTGGATAAATAGTGCATCATTGACTTGTAACAAGGGCAGACATGAAGACTCCATCGAATATCCCAGTATAGAAACAGCCGGCTTCATAATTGGAGTCGGCTTTTACCATTTTAGATCATCATTCTATTCATAACCAATTTATTGATTCGTCGACCAAAGGCATGCTTTCTAAATGAAGATCGTTTGTTCAGTTTCAACTGTGCCACGATAAATTCTGCAATATCTTCCGATTGCAACACTTTGTCCGGATTGCCGTTAGTTAATTTATTTTCCGAAGGCTAAATCTGTTGCAATAGTACTAGGCGCTAAAGCTATCACACGAATATTATGCTTGCGCACTTCCATCGCCAGTGACTCCGTTATACCAAATACTCCAAACTTTAAAGCGCTATACGCACTTGTCAAAGGTGCTCCCTTTTGTCTAGCCGAAGAGGAAATATTAATGATATCGCCTGATTTTTCCAGGTAGGACAGCATGTGTTACATAATACACGCCCATCATCTTCAATTGAAATATTTTTTTCTCATTCCGATACTTCCAAGTCCATAAAATTACCGAACTTCGCTATTCCTGCGTTATTGATTAGTATATCCACCTGACCCAGTCCACTGGTCAATGCTCAATTGCTTTCTTTACTTCATCATTTGAAGACAACTGAAGCAAAAAATTAATGACATGACTTAAATATGTCTTAAATTAAGAATAAATTCCATAATAAGGATGAGTGAGAGAAATATCACAGTGAACTAAGGAAGCTTTCACTATAGAAAAGCAAACACAAGGTTAAAAGCAATTACTAAACAGACGATAATACTATAGAAGTAAAATCTTCAACCTAAAATAAATACAAAGAACGGGGGAATTCCATAACATTGTGTATATTGTTTTACTTTTATTTTAAAGGAGATCTAGAAAGATGAAGAGATTAATAGCTTTTTGCACTGCCCTTATTGTTTTATTTTCTACATATAGCACTGTTTCAGCGGCTCCATTGTTTAAAGATGTAGAAGATACATATTCTGCTAAAGCAGAGTTGGATTTTTTAGCTTCTAAAGGAATAATAAAAGGGGATCCAACGAAGAATTTTGATGTTAACAAAGAAATAACTCGCCTAGAAGCTGCTGAGATGATAATAAAATCTTTAGGAATAGAAACGACAAATCCGCCAGCAATTATTTTCACAGACATAACTCCAGATCACACCAGTTATCCAATCATTGCTACCATTGTGGATGAAGGAATAATGAAAACAGATGAGAATGGTGCATTTAATCCAGATGCTCCTTTTACTAGAGGGGAAAGCGCAGTCTTCCTTGTGAGAGCTTATGATTTAAAGGGTACAGTTAAAACGCCGTTTGTGGATGTATTAGCTGATTATTGGGTTTCAGAGTCTATCAACATTTTACAAGCAAATAAAATTGCCACAGGCTATGCAGACAATACATATAAACCACTCGCTAACATTACGAAAGTGGATTTTGCCATTCAACTTGCCCGTACTTTAAATCCAGATTTCCGGAAGGTTCCTACTACTCCAATTCCTGAAGCTGTCTCTTGTGAAAAGCCTAGTAAAACAAAAAAAGTTAAAGTAAACGTTCAAGTTACATCTCTTTGGCATACACCCGGGATTGACCGAGCTGTGGACCTCGCTTCTATTAAAACACCAGTGGACATTTCTAAGTGGACGAAAAGTATGAATTTAAAACAGAAATGGTGGCTCGTAGACAAAACGGATACTCAAGCATTGTTTGGCGATGAAGTAGTTGTTCTACAAAAAAGCGGAAAATGGACCAAAATAGCAATAAAAGATCAATATGTACCTTACCAAAAGGAAGGGTATCCCGGCTGGGTTCCTAGTTCCCACTTATATGAAACAACAACTGATACAACTAATTGTTCTATTGCGATTGTAAATGCCAAATCTACTACTCTTTACAGCGATAAAAACAAAAAGAACAAATATATAGATATCAGCTATACAACTATCCTTCCTGTAGTAAAAGAAGATGGAGAATGGTTACACGTAATTACCCCACAAAACGGAGTAAAATACTTACCTAAAAAAGATGCAAAGGTACACAAAAACTATGCATCAGTTCCAAAACCAACCCAAAAGGATATTGTGAATAGTGCTAAAATGTTCCTTGGCCTCCCATATTTATGGGCAGGTACATCAGCTTTTGGTTTTGATTGTTCCGGAATTATCTATTCCGTTTACAAAAATCACGGAATAGTCATTCCACGTGACTCCTTTTACCAAGCAACGAAAGGAACACCAGTTGCAAAGAATGACCTACAACCTGGCGATCTAGTCTTTTTCGCTGGCAATAGAGGGAAAGGAAAAGTTTATCATGTGGGCTTATACATCGGAGAAGGTAAAATGCTTCACGCACCAAACTCTTCAGACAAGGTAAAAATTGAATCTATATCGGCTGGTGTTTATAAAACAAACTACTCAGGTGCAAGAAGATATTTGAAATGAATATAAAAATGCCTTGCAAGGATTTTTCTTTGCAAGGCTTTATTTTTAACTATCTGATACATTTTACGTATTATATATTGCTTAATTTATTCATGAAATCTAACTTGTTAATATGACAAAGTCAATTTGTAAGGCTTGCTCGGTTCTGCACATCGTTTGAACCATATTATTCATAGAATCCTGAAACTCCATCATCTATATCAGGAAAACCAATATCTTACTTTGACTTCTTTTACGTTCCTAATCTCCAATTATAAAAGGTGTTTTTTTGAATAATCATTCAACAATTATACATATCTATTGACTTCACGAAAAAGCTAGATTAATAATCAAAAATCAGTCAAGAATATATCATTTTCAGTATCGTAAATATTTAGCACCTTATATCCATCAACTGATTGCTCCATTTGTAACATCCAGTACAAAGTTGGTTCACCATCTATTTCTTCTTGCAGGTAAAACACCTCATTTGGATTGATCATATAAAATTCAAATAAATCATCAATAGACGCTTCAGCATTTTCATTCATTAATCCAATATGCGTTTTACTAATCTCCATTAGATTTAACCGCTCAAATTCTTTTTCGACCTTAATGAATCTCTTAAAGAGTTGCTCTTTCATATAACCAACTGAGTTTTCTGGACCTAAATTACTGAATTGAACAGCCGTTTCAAAGAACACATCGTCAGCTAGCGTAGATTCGATATACACTTCCTTGATTTTAGCTATTCTCATTTCCCTTTCTTTTTGTTGCTTATTCAACATTTTCTCATATTCGGAAGTATCTTTTACCTTGGTGGCACTTTCTTGCTTAGGTAGATTTAAACTTTCAATCACCTTAGTTATTTCTTCTTGCCAATTGGGTACTTCCACATATGATGGCTTACCAGTTGTTTGGTTCACATCTGCAGTAGCAAGGCTTAAACTATATAATCGATCTCCAATCACCATTTCGAAGATTGAATTATCTCCAAAACTTAAGTATCCAACATTTTCCTGAATGACTATTTCATCTCCATAGGCTTCATAATGTGGGTACAGAGCAGACTGTTCGAAGTTCATAGTGTTATTGCTAATCTGTAGAGATTGTTCTTTAGGTTCAAACTTATCATTTTTACCAGAATAATTTACAAACAAACGATACGGCTCTTTTCCGTCATTTAAGAAATATGTAGGTAATTTATAGTTCTCTATATTTACTACGAAAAATTGCTTGTATCCAGAATCAATATTCAATTTATCTGCTATGTCCAACAGCTGTTCTACCGAGTATGTGCTACCTTCATAATTCATAACATTTGAAATTGAATCCATCTCATAAAGATAATCTCCATCAATGAAGACAATTTTCTTACTTCCGTTAGGAGCAATTAGATACTCCCGATTCGACTCAAGTTTGGTAAATCCTTCATCTAGGAAGAATTGATAGTCTTCCTTTTCGAAAGTCCGTATAAAAATATTCAACGGAATTCCCGATGATTCTGTGCTAATCTCTTCTAAAGATATGTACAGATTAAAAGAATCTTCATCTATGTTAAGGCTTGAGATAGGTCTGTTCTGATGACCTTCTTGTATGGCGGGCAATTTGATCGTCTCAAGCTTGTTACTTATCTCCTTTGCCAAAGCCGGTACCGCTTCTTTAAGTTCAGTCAGGTCAGCCGATTTTAAGCTTTTAACATCTTCCTTTACTGTTGAAGTCTCGGCAACTTTGGTTTTCGTTGTTTCCTCCTTGAGTTCGTCCTGCACTGTTTCGTTGCTACATCCAGCTACGATTAGCATTACAGCTGCAGCAACAATCCACTTTTTCTTCATCTTATTAGCTCCTATCATATTAAAAAAATCGAGTAGTTATTATACGGTTTTTTGTCTATCCGAAAAATGTACTTCTATTTTTCAATAAACAACAAGAAAAAGTCCCTCAACGGAATTTCCATTGAGGGACTATAATTCTCAGTGTCATCGACCATTATCAGAATCGCATTTGTGATATAGAGTCCTCTTAAATGGATACTATTTTATTTTCTTCACACTAAACTTACCTTCTACAGAATTACCATCTAAAAGAACACCAGTATAATAATCTCCAGAAACACTTCCAACCATATCAAGCATTCTGTATCCATTTGGCTTTTGAATCCATTTACCTTGCTCTAAACTTAAAGCCCCAGTTACACTATCATATTCGTAAAACATAACAAATTTTCCTTCAGGTACTGTAGGATTTCCTAAGGTAGGACCAAAAGCGAATTCTACTGTTTCTTCCTTAACGGTTAATGTTACTTTTGTTTCTCCTTGATTAGCAGTGTATGTTCCTTCCCATACACTTCCACTATTAAATGCTGGTCCGTTTAGTAAAGCTAATTTTGATTTTGATGGAGTTTCGTATTTTACCTTTGTGTTCTTTTGAACGAAACTTCCACCACCTAAACCGTATAGACCTCCGTGGTTATTTTTATAGCTGTATACACGATATTCTTCACCTTTTTTCATTGCACGTACAGTTGAAAGCGATCCGTCACCTTCCAATTTCACTAGTGTAGTATCTGTTAAAATTGTTACTTTTCCAATCTGTCCTAGTTTTAATTCTGTTTTGCCCCACATTACTTTCGTTGCTGCGTCTGCAGTTTCGGCATTGTATGTACTTACTCCAAGTGCCAATACAAATAGGAAAATTATCTTAAAAATTTTATTAAACATTTTGTATCCCTCCAATACCTTTAATACTACATCTAGAAAATATATAAGTCTATAGTAATGTATACATTTTAAAACAATAGTACTAATAACCCGGTTAATTTTAAGTAAAAATATGTGAATTTTTTATACTCATTGGTATTTTTGAGTTTAAGTAAAGCAGTAAAAAAATTTGATGAAAAGTTGGTTTAGAAAAAGAAGAATGGAAAAACAAAAATAAAAAAACTTAGAAGTATCTGTTTGCACTGACCTAAAAAAATGAGACAAATAAAAACACCTTTCGTTGAAAACGGGTATACAATACCTAAATTCAATGTGGAGGTGTTTTTTCTATGGGGACAAGAGTTAGTTATCCAGTAGAAGTGAAAATGAAGGCGATTGAAATGCGATTGGCTAAGGTACCGGTAAAAGAAGTGATGGAAGAATTGAATATTCGAAACCACACCCAACTGAAGACATGGATGCGTTGGTATCAAAATGGAAAAATGCATCGTTTTAATCAACCAGTCGGTAAACAATATGCCTTCGGCAAAGGACCGGAAAATGAAAGTCAAACAGCAAAGCTAGAGACGGAGAATCGGTATTTGAAACAGCAGATTGAAGTCTTAAAAAAGTACGCGGAATTGGAAAGGAAGTGACGCCAAAAGTAGTAATTCAATTAGTCGAAGAATTAAAGGATTTTATGCCAGTAGGCGAGATATGTCGACACCTAGGCGTAGGTCGCTCGTCATACTAGACACCGTTTTTGTGTTGGACACGCTCTATCAATTGCCAGAGCTACCAGAAGGCTGTATTCTGCATAGTGACCAAGGTTCCGTTTATACATCCTATGCTTATCAAAAGGCAGTCAAAGAAAAAGGAATTACCATGAGCATGTCCCGCAAAGGCACGCCAACTCATAATTCCCCAATTGAAACGTTTCATTCCACGCTAAAGTCTGAAACGTTCTATCTCGACGATATCTATCGTACAACGAACGCACGTGTTATACAAATCGTCGAAGAATACATTACTTATTATAACAATATCCGTATTCAAACGAAACTAAACAGCCAATCGCCGGTTCAATACCGTCAATTGGCTGCATAATAGGGTGTTTTATTCCTGTCTCAAAAACGTTAGTGAGTACCTTTCAAGTAAGTAAGAGACTTATGTTCTAACCAAATAATTACTTTTGTCAATCTCAAGATACAACCTTAAATGTTAAAGAAAAAGATTCTTTATCGATTTAGAGTCTTTCACACTTTAATTATTCTACAGAGATTACTTCCACTGGCTCAGGGGGTTCAACCGGATTAGTTTCACCTGGATTAGGATCTACAGGTGTAACAATTATTTCAGGCTTGCTTCCATTTAATAATCTTAACTTAGCCTTAGAAGGAGTTTCATATTTAATGGAAACATTCTTTTGAACAAATGCTCCAGCACCTACCCCATATAATCCACTATGAATACTTTTATAGCTGTAAACCCGATACTCTTCTCCTTTTTTCAAGTCACGTATTTTTGATAAAGAACCATCGCTCTCTAATTTCCATAAACTTGTGTTTGAAAGAATCGTTACTTTACCAAGTTGACCAATCTTTAATTCAGTCTTACCCCACATCACTTTTGTGGCTGCACTTGTTTGATTTGTAGTTAAGGTAAGTACAGAGATAATAAGTACAATAATTGTTGCTAACCGGAACCCCTTTCTCATCAATTCATTTCCTCCTTTTTTAGTAAGATCATTATTATTCTAGTTTACATTAAAATGGTTAATTCTACTATTTTTTATTTTACAAAGTCTACTTTTCTCTATAACTACCTAACTCACTTTCCCTTCGATTAGACCCACTAAAAGATTAATCTCTATAATTAAATCTTAAGATGGTCTCTTCAGTTCTCAAAATAGGTATTTTGAATCACCACTAAAGAATTATTAGATGGTAAGATAGGAATAGATTTTTTTATGAGGTGAGATATTGAAGAGATTTTTGTTTGCTAGTACACTATTCTTATTTGTGATTTTTGGTGCATTTCCTGCTTCTGCAGTAGTTCCTGAATACACAATTGTAGAAGTAACGAATGAAAAGCACAATCAAATATTAGAAAGGAATTTAAAAGAAGAGGTATATACTCTAAATAATGCCAAGGTACTCCAACCAAACTATATTCGTTCAGTTGGAATGATAGACTATAATATTGCGACACAATCTTGGGGGGCTGAACGGATTGGTGCAAGCAGGTTGAAGAGTCTCACTGCTTCTATCAATGATAGTGTTATTGTTGCAATTATTGATACCGGTGTTGATTATAACCATCCCTTTTTAAAGGACAGAATGGTTGCCGGCTATGATTTTGTTGATAATGATACAGACCCAATGGATGTGCACTTTCACGGGACGCATATTGCTGGGATTGTTGCTGACACAACACCACCTAACGTGAAAATCATGCCTATTCGTGCTTTGAATGAAAAAGGTAATGGCTATGACTTGCATGTTTCAAAAGGTATACGGTATGCCGTGGATAATGGAGCGGAAGTTATTAATCTAAGTTTTTCAGGTGATACATATTCTGCTATACTTGCTTCTGCTATTAAATATGCCCTTTCAAAAAACGTACCTATTATTCTAGCTGCTGGTAATGAAAGCATAGATACAAAGCACTCTTATCCTGCTTCGGAGGACAATGTAATTGTCGTTTCAGCAACAGATAAAAATGATATCATCGCTTCTTTTAGTAACAATGGTAGCTCCATTGATATCTCTGCACCTGGCGTCGATATTGTTTCTACCATTCCAGGGGGGCAATATGGAAGTGTAAGTGGCACATCAATGGCAGCACCATTCGTTTCAGGAATTGTTGCAATGATGAAACTTGAAAATTCATCTAGAAATGTTCAACAAATTGAATTGCTATTGAAAAAATATGTAGATGATAAAGGTGAGCAGGGATGGGACCCGATTTATGGAGAAGGTATCGTCAATGTAAAACATTTTGAAGAAAACACAATGACTTTAAATAATAAAACCTCACAAATTGCCGAGCAAAAAGATATTCCCTTAAATAAAAAATTCACGGTTAAGATGAGTCGGAAAATATACGATAATGATACTTTAGAAATTAAACTCTATAGAGAAGGCAAGGAAGTTCCTATAACACTCTCTTCTTATTTAAACAAAAAAGAGATTATTGTCACTCCTAATGAACTACTACTCCCGAACACTAAATACCTACTAGTTATTAAGATAGAGGACCATGTTACATTTGAAAAATACTTTGTAACTAAAAGTTTAAATTAAACTCAAAGATTATTAATTCTACTATTTCTATTAAAGAAGTTATACTGAGAATTCTATCAGTAGAACTTCTTTAATATTATTATTTAACTGAACTTAAAATTACCGGTCCATTAGAATTTGTTACCTTTACATTGAATGCTAGTTGATTTTGATTCACTACACCCGTTGTTCCAACAATGATTAAAGATGCAGAGTTGTGAGTAAATTTAGGTTCTGTAGTAACAAAATCAACTACTTTAAGTGTATCTCCATCTATATAATCCACTTTTACTACAGCAGTTCTACCGAAACCATCATTAATTGTCAAACTACCTGCTAAATCTTTTTTAAACTGATGTCCATATGAAGGATTTAAGAAAGTAAAATCTATCGTATCTGAGATAGTTATTCCATTATTATCAACATCATTTAAAGTAATTTTAGTTGAAGCAAAGGCACCTTCGTTAATTATAGCGTTAGCCGGACTAGTTGGGTTTTCAGATCCTTCCCCATTATGGCCATCTTTACCAGGGGCATATTGATAAGCTTCAAATTTATTGGCTTCGTTTTGTAGTAGACTCACTGAGCCATACGTCCATTCCCCATTTGCATCTACTTTGGTTGTACCAAGAAAAATACCATTTTGATATAAATGAACAGTATATTCGGCTTGGCCAGTACCACTGATCATATAGCTTGAACCGTCATATGTCACAGGGGTATGCGCTGGGTTTGTAATTTCTACCTTTGCTGCTTCGGTGACATCTATTGTTATATTCCAAGTAGAAATATTTTCATCTCTTACTTCATACCCAACCATGAGTGCATCTCCATTTGAAAGGGCTCTTTCAAATACTTCTTGCGGTACATTTTGTCCCCGAATGAAAAATAGATCGTTTGAATCCCATTTGTATTTAAATCCTACAGAATACAAATAGTCATTCTCTAGAAATATGTGTGAGCCATTGATACCTAACTTATAGAATCCACTTGTATTTTGTAACTGTAAAAAGTGAGTTATTGATGCTTTTTTACTTGTTTGATTTCCATTAAGTTTTTGAATTATTGGCTGAACATACGTTACAGAGGTTAAATTTCCTGCTTCAATAATAAAGAATAAATTCCCGTTTTGATCGGTGTATGTTGTTGCTTCTTGTCCTGCTGTTCCAAAGTTACCATTTGCAGAGGTTATCCTCGCCGTTGAGGATGTAGTTGTTTCATTTGTTGGATTTGCATCTGTCAAACTTACCCTTACACGACCTACATAAGGAGAACCATCCGAATTTGTTAATTTAGCACTATATATACGATTATTTGTGGTCTCCATGTATGCAACATTTGTTTCACTTAGTAAAATACCAGTAGTATCAGGTTTTGCTTCTGTAGCAAATTCTAACTTATGGTCTTTCCAAGTAACCGTATAATATGTAGAAGGATTAAGGTCAGAAGTTGTTATAATTACTGATTTTTTGTCTTCTGATAATTTAGCGGATTGTATTGTTTCCCTTGATATTTTAAATTGTCCAGCTTCAAAGCCAATCAATGGTATAGCATACATTTTAGAGAAATTAATAGTTACTGTATTTTTTCCATCAGTAAAAACGGTAAGTGGTTTTAATGGTAATGATTCTAATATATCCGCATAAGTTTTTGTTAATAAGTTTTTAAAAGTGAATTTTGCATCTTTAAGATTTAAATAGTAATCTGCTTTTTCTAATTCAAAAGCAGCTTCTTCTAGCTTGTTTTCTTGAATATTATTTGAAGCTTTATCTAAATGCATTTTCACCGTAACATCATAATTTACTTGATTTATCAACTTTTCCATTGCTGGTTTAACCGCATTTCGAATACCATCTCGAGTCGATTGCCCATAGACGCGGTCTAGTAGTTTGACTTGTTTTCGGTATTCAGCAGTTGCTGTATGGTAAGCGGACTCAACTTGATTGAGGTCCTCCGAAGAGATAGCTTTTTGAAGATTGTAAGTTAATTCCTTAATTTTCTCACTTGATGTAATTGCATCTATGTAGGCTTGAGCTCTTTTTACATGAATCTTAGGTTCAACTAGTTTAGCCTGAACACTCAATTTTTCTGAGGTTGATACATTCAAAGCTGCGTTTTCTGCTGCTAGGATTGTTTTTTTAGCAATATTGTATTGATTATATGGGCGAGTTTTAAAATCAGCAGAACCTTCTACTGAAATAGCCCATTTTAATATCGTTCCTGCGTTTTGTGCGTCTGTTACTAATTGGTTTGTATTTGTCGCTGCACCAGCTTGTTGTGTTGATGATGAAATAACAGCAACAATTGCAATTGAACATGCAATTTTTTTAGCAATTCTTCTCATTTTGTTCTCCCTTTACTAGTACGTCTCTCTAGATGTACATTTCTATAATTAAGTCTATCATGAATATATTACCTTTTAACAATCCAATAACGACTTGCATTGTAAAATAGTTACAAAACTAACTACCATTGTTTGGACAAGATGAATAAATCTTTTAGTATGCTATAATAATAGTATGTTATCTAGAAAAGAAAGGATTTTACTAATGACAAATACTCCTAAAACATATAAAACAGAAATAGATTTTTCGGCCGATTGGGAAATACCAGCTCAAGAGAAATATATTTTTCAATTTTATCATCAACAATTAAAAGATTTAGAGGCTAATCAGTTACACGTACATGGCGTAAAATTATACACAGTAGATTCTGGAATAGTTGTAACTGCTATTATTAGACACTCATTACCAAAGAAATTACGACTAGACCAAGTAGTATTATTAGTAAAAGATACAGAAGGAAAAGAACTTGCGAAGAAGCAATTTGATATGCAGCTATTTGGAGATCTTGAGCCATGTACAGCTAGACCATGGAACTTCTTATTTGAAATGGAGGACTTATCAGTTCCTTATGAAGAAATAAAGAATGAAATGGAATTTGAGATGGCATTTGAGTATTATGAAAAAGTTGTAAAAGACTTCGAGTTATACTTAGATGAAAATTGGTCAAACGGACTTACTGAGGATCAACAAAACTATGTACACGAACTAGTTTCTACATTAGAGCCCCTTAAGGAAAATGAAATTTCAATAGTTGGATTCCATTTTCACGAATCAGCTGATGCAGTGAACATTTATATTATTATTCGAAATTCATTTTCTAACGGCTTAACAATCGAAAACCTACCAATTCAACTGTTTGATGCAGCTGGTGATATGGTATGCAAGCTCGGATTCCCACTAGGACAATTTACAATAGCATCAAAACAAGCTAGACCGATTAGTTTATCTTTCTCTAAAGAAGTATTCCAAAAAGAAACCCCCGATTTTAGCTCATGGAAGATTGAAATGATTCCACAGACTCTTTAGATTCTTTTACCGATATAAATCTCTCTGATTGTTCTTCAAGGATTACACATTCTATAAGAAAATAAAGTGAGGACGATGAATAGTTATATTCACCGTCCTATTTTAATCCCATATTTGGTGGTATGTTGTTTTAAAAACTATAGGATTACGGGCAAGAATACTCTAAAGAATTATTTAGTAAGGCTGATTCTACTAATCGGTTATTTACTGACATAGTGGACAGCCTCTTTCTATTTCCTATCTACAAAAAACTCATTAACATTTAGTATCCCTTAATCTGATCATGTGAATTAATTTTTAAGTTTAACCCATATTCATTCGTAACACCTTCGACTGAAACAACGTTTAATGTTCCAGATATCTTTCCGTCTTTTCCTTTGTCAATGATTGAACCAACACTCTTGTTCTTATCTTTTAAACCGAACGAAAGAGTAAAGCCATCTTTCACCGCATTGATGTACGTTTCTCTTTGATTATTTGTATATTTTACTTTAGTACCATCGGAATCACTTATAGTAATCGAAGCTTGTTTGGAAACATATGCTTGATCCTGAGCTAATACCGAACCATTTTTATGTTTTATGGGGGCTATCGTAAAAGTTATTACTTCATTTGAAATGTTATTATCATCACTAGTTCCTTCACTAATCATAGCAAGTTCAAATGGTCCCTCAATTACTCTTAGTGTCGTTAGACCCCAGCCGACATATTCGGGAATTGCCATACCTGCAGCTTGTTGAACCATCGAATAATCCGTAATCGCACTTTGTTCCGAGTCTGTATTAAATGTCCAGATTCCATTAGAACCCACTTTTGTTTTTCCAAGAGATTTCCCTGCGTTTTTGAAAAAGTAGATCTCATAATTTGGTTCACCTGTGCCATACAACTCGATTTTGTTACCATCCATGCGGTACCCAGCAGTTCCAGGTATGGTTGAAAACTTAGAATCTAGGTTTATTTTAGCAACCACTTTATTACTTGTGATATTGAAGGAAGACACCGAAGACGGGGAATAAGTTCCATTAACTACGTCTTCTTTATCTAATGCTGCCTTGAACGAATCAAAAGAGACAACTGTTCCTTCATTTCGGTAATTGTCGCCAGAAGACTTCATATTATATTTTAATCCGTCAGTTGTTACGAAGTAGTTATTCAAACTGTCAATGAAATGCACTGCTTTTTTTGATATGGAGCCTGCTTTTGCTGCTACATAGAAATTCAAAGAACTTGAAGTTTGTGTTTCAACCACTTTGTTTTTCTCCATTTTGTTAAATGAAATAGATTTATCTAGTGCTGCTGAATTTAGCTCTTTCGCTGTAAATACAATCGTAACTATACCATTGCTATCTGGCGCTAGATTGACTGACTTAGCACCAACCGCATTATTTGCTGCTCCATTCACTGAAACTAGCTTCAATCCTGTTGGAATATCAACACGGATTGTAGCTTTAGAAGGCTGCCCATTCGACTCTTTAAATATTGCCGCTAATGCAACTATTTCCGAAGTTTCCTTATGTTGAATTGTTTTATCTCCGACATAAATAGGTACAACACTTCCTGGAATGTTAAATCTAATCGTATTAGTTTTATATTTCAACGTGTAGATTGATCCAGGTATTTGAATGGAAGTAGTTAATGTAATCGTTAACCCATCTTTACTTAATGAAGTGTTTGTAACTTCCAACCCATTATCTGTTGTAAATTCAGAAGGTTTGATTGAAGAGATCGGTCTGTTAAGTTTGATAGATAATGTCGTATTATTTATTATAGAGCTTGATACAATTTGAAATGGCAAAGATACATTAACACCATTTATCCTATTCTGTAGAGCATTCTCCCATTTTAAAACGTTTGCATTAAGAATTGCTTGAGCTTCATAAACTTTCTTAGCAGCTTCCGAATAATTCCCCCATCTCACTTCTGCTTCAGCACTTTTAGCTAGCATATGAACGGTCACATCATTTTTTAATTCTAATATTAACTTCTCTGCAGGTCCTTTTACTACATTACGGATTCTATCGCGAGTAGATTGCCCATATACGCGATCCAACAAAATTGTTTGTTTACGAAATTCCGCTGTCATTTCATGATATGTCTTTTCTACTCGGTCTAAGTTGTTTGAGTAAACTGCATTCGAAAGTGCATTCGTTTTTGCATCGATTTTCGTACTTGCCGTAATTGCATCAAGATACGCTTGAGCACGTTGAATTTGAACTTTTGTATCCATTAGTTGGGCTTCATACTTTAACTTATCCGAAAAACTTACCCCATCTAGTGCACCTTCCACTTTTGCAATTGCTATTTTTGCATTGTTAAATTGTTCCCATGGCTGAGTCATACCATCCGCAGAACCCTCGACAGAAATCGCCCACTTTAAAACGTTACCTGCATTTTGTACATCTACCATTAATTGTTCCATATTTATCGCAGCATTTCCTTGTTGAGTTGGCGCAGTCGCAACAAAGGTCGACAATGCAACTACCGATGAAACTGCCGTTCTAATTAATTTCACCATAAAATTTACCTCCCATTTATACTAGCCATCATTGTAATTATATGTATATATGGAACGATAATATGTTTATTAGTAAACAAAAAAGCCCATTAAGCGTTTCTCGATTAAGTGACTTCACCATTTTTACTTTACTTCTTAGATGAAAACTGGTCATAAGGACTAACAGAAGACCAAATTAAATATGTACATGCACTAGTTTCTTCGTTAGAACCTATCAAGTAAAACGAAATCTCGATTGTTGGATTCCACTTTCATGAGTCGGAGGTTGCAGTAAATATCTATGTTATTATTCGAAATGCTTTTTCTCAGGTTTTAACAATCGAAAACCTACCAATTCAATTATTTGATGCAACTGGAGATTTGTTATGTAAACTTGGTTTCCACTTGGTCTATTTAAAATTTCTTCTAAACAGGCAAGACCAATTAGTTCATCCATCTCCAAAGAAGTTTTCTTGAAAGAAAATCCTAATTTTAGTTAATGGAAAATAGAATGATTCCACAGTCACTAGAAGACAACAATGCCGAATGTAAATGGATAGCTTAAACGTTAAAGAGGGTACCACTAGTTCATATTGAACTAGTGGTACCCTCTTACTATTTCGAAACTTATTGCATAGTTTTAACTATAAATCATATCTAAATTGTAATTACTTTAATATTTTATTTAAATTCTTATTAATATGCCATTCCCATGCAGTTTCAATAATCTTATTTAGATTATATTCCGTTTCCCACCCGAGCTGCTCTCTAATCTTCTTGGAAGAAGCAATCAGTCTTGCAGGATCACCTATTCTTCTAGATTCATATTCTATAGTAGCTTTTTTGCCTGTAACTCTCTCACACATGTCAATTATATCTTTGACCGAGTATCCATGGCCATTTCCTAAATTATATATATTATTATCAATTCTTTTATATAATAGAGCATCTAAACCCAAAATATGTGCTATTGCTATATCTGTTACATGTATATAATCACGTATACATGTACCATCAAGGGTATCGTAATCAGTTCCAAATACTTTAATTTTTTCTCGTTTTCCTAATAAATGCTGTAAAATTAGTGGTATTAGGTGAGTTTCTGGTTCATGGTCTTCACCAATTTCTTTAGAACTATGTGCACCTGCAGCATTAAAATAACGAAAAACAACATAATTCAAACCATATGCACTCTGAAAATCTCTGAGCATTTCTTCTATCATCAATTTAGATTTCCCGTATGGATTAATCGGATTTGTAAATGACTCCTCAGTGATTACATTTTCCTTTGGAATACCATAAACTGCTGCTGTTGATGAAAAGATAAAGTTATTAATATTATGCTTAACCATTTGCTTTAATAAATTGAGTGTTCCAGCAACATTATTCTCATAATACTTTATTGGGTTATTTACTGACTCTGATACTAAGCTATTTGCAGCAAAATGCATAACAGCATCAATTTTATAAGAAAGAAATATTTTTTCAACTACTTTTTCATCACGTAAATCACCCTCGATAAATATAGCTTTCTCATCAATAGCCCAAAAATGACCTGTAGATAAATTATCTAAAACTATAACCGAGCGTTCCTTTACTAATTCCTTTACACAATGACTACCTATATAGCCAGCACCACCAACTACTAATATCATAATGATCCCATCCCTACGTAAGTAATGACTTAAATTGTTTAAATAGAATAAGAAAACACAAAACTCTAACTCTACACTATGTCCCACCTAGTAGAAGATAGGGGAAACATAAAATATTTCAGTAGATTCATATAGACACATTCAAAAAATTTAATACGCGTTTTTATTCATAAATCCATTTACAATTGTCTTCAAAATTATTTTTACGTCAAACAACAAAGTCCAATTTTCTATATAATATATATCATGTTCAATACGATTCTCGATAGAAGTGTCTCCACGCAAACCACACACTTGAGCCCATCCAGTGATTCCGGGGCTAACCTGATGTTTTATCATATATTTTGGCACTTCTTCTTTAAATTGTTCTACAAAATATGGACGTTCTGGTCGCGGACCTACTACACTCATGTCACCTTTTAGTACGTTAAAAAACTGTGGAAGCTCATCTAAGCTTGTTTTCCTAAGAAAAGTACCAAACTTTGTTCGACGAGGATCATTTTCTACCGTCCATTCTGTGTTAGAAACAAGCTCAGGCATATAATTCATTGAGCGGAATTTATACATATTAAACGTTCGACGATTTAAGCCCACCCTTTCCTGTTTGAACAAAATAGGACCAGGTGAAGTCAATTTTACGCCAATAGCTATCATCAATAGTAATGGTGATGTAAGAATTATAGCAAGCAATGAAAACGCAATATCGAAAGCCCTTTTTAAGATACGATTCACAAATTCGTCTAATGGAACATCGCGTACATTTATAATAGGTAGATCCCCAAATTTCTCAAAGTGAGGACTAGCTGGTAATATGTCATAAAAATCTGGAACAATTGAAACCCGTACTCCAGCTTTTTCACAGATCATAATAATTTGTTGATACTTAGTAAAAGCAGTTAAAGGAAGCGCGACTACAACTTCATCTACAACCCTTTCATTAAGTATTTTATCAAGGGTATTTAACTTCCCCAATATCTGTTTCTGAAAATAATCATCGGAACAATATTCAGTACGGTAATCATCTAAAAAACCGATTACTTCTAATCCATATTCAGGGTGTTTCATTAGGTTTCTCATATACCTTTTACCAATTGAACCTGCACCCAAAATCAAAACAAATTGCCTGTTAAAACCTTTACTTCTTAAACTTCGTAAGCTTTGTTTTACTATATACCTATATATAACTGCACTTAAAACTCCTAAAATAAAATAGATTACTAAGAATAAACGAGATATATCAATATTTTTAACTGTAAAAAGGATACTCAATAAGACAAACAAACTAAATAGATGTGCCTGAAAAATCTTTGCTATTTCTATTGCAAATTTCGCTTTACGTTTAGGAACATAAAGTCCTATTACAAAAGCTATCAAAATATAAATTATAGAATATACTAAATTCCATAAAAAATAACTTGAAAGAGGTAGGTATGATCCTAGTTGCTCATTATCAATTAAATAAAAACGACTAAACCAAGCAATAAAGAAAGATATTTGAATAAATATAAAGTCGACAAGAATATAAAGCTGGGTTATAAATCGTTCTTTGCCTCTAATCATAATTTTCACCTTTTATTCATAATGATGTTTAATAACCTTTTCTAAAAATATTTACAGTACCTGAGATTAAAAGTTTAAAAGATATTCCGAGATAAACTAGTAAATTTATAAAAAAATTATATCTCTTCGCAAAATGTAATTTGTGAAACAAAAACATTGCCCGGTGGAATTCATATACGATCTTAAATGGTTTTTTACGACTACTGGCTCCTTTATAATGTATGATTGAAACATGTGGGTAATAGTAAATCTTCCAGCCGGCTTTCTTTATTCGGAAGCACCAATCAATATCTTCACCATACATAAAAAAAGATTCATCGAGTAAGCCTATCTCATCTATTGCTTCCCGTCTTACCATCATAAATGCCCCAACCAAACAATCAATTTCATGAACTTCATCCATATTTAAATAACTCTTATGATATGCATTATATTTGGGACTGTTTGGATATCTTTTTGCAAAACCTGTCATATAATAAAACGATGCTTCTGGAGTTGGAAATCCTCGATGACACGCTCTATCTAAAGTACCGTTTTTTAATAAAACTTCACATCCAGCTGCTCCAATTTGTTTATCCTTATCCATAAATTCAACTATTTTAGATAAAGTATCTTCCATGACTATTGTATCAGAGTTTAATAATAAAACATAGCGACCCTTAGATTGTAGAATGGCCTGATTATTCGCTCTAGAAAATCCAACATTTTGTCTATTCTCAATCACATTCACTTTTGGATAAATTTTTCTTATAATATCCACAGAACCATCTGAAGAATTATTGTCAACTAAAATAATTTCAATCTCATATAATGAATTAGCATTATATATTGATTGAATGCATTCAAGCGTAAGCTTTTTTGTATTAAAGTTAACAATGATAATACTTACATCCATTATTTATTTTTCCTCTTTTCATCAATCTATTTTTGTCGAAAAAAGGATTATACGATTACATCCTTTTTAGTAAAAGTTGTATATACTACTTAAAATTACAATACCACCTCATATTTTACCAATCTTACTCTTAATTTGAAAGTACTATTATGTAACGAAATAAATAAGGTGAGTGCTATATGCACTCACCTAAATTGAAACTCGAATTATTTATATAAAATATTTCTCTAATCTCAGTTAAATTTCTAGTTCATTCTAAAAAAGATTTCAATGCCTCTCTCCAATGTCTAAGCTCTGAAAAGCCGTTAATCCGAATGGACATATTATCAAGAACTGAATAATTTGGTCTTTTGGCTGGTCGTGGAAATTGATCCGAAGACAATGGATTAACAATAATATTAATGCCCGCCTCCTCGAAGATTGCTGCAGCAAATTCGTACCAAGAACAGGAACCACTATTGGTACAGTGATATACTCCATATTTTTCCGACTGTACTAAATCTAAAATAAATGAAGCCAAATCTACTGTATAGGTCGGTGATCCTATTTGGTCTGTAACAACTCCAATTTCGCTCTTTTCTTCTGCTAACCTTAACATCGTTTTCACAAAATTATTTCCATGTTCTCCATATACCCAAGCAGTTCGTACTATAAAATACTTTGAACATAAGCTTGTGGTTAACTGCTCTCCTGCATATTTCGATTTACCATATACACCTAAAGGATTAACAGGGAAATATTCTTCATATGGTTGTGTTGCTGTACCATCAAATACATAATCCGTACTAATGTAACAAATTTTAGCACCAATTTTTTCAGCAGCTACAGCCAGATTTCTTTGACCTATACTATTCACGGAATAGGCAAGATCTTTGTCAGTCTCTGCCTTGTCTACGTTAGTAAATGCAGCAGCATTAATAATAATATCGGGTTTAATTTCTAGTACAATCCTTTGAACTTTATCCATATCGACTATATCTAATTCATCTTTTCTAAAGGGATAAAGTTCTATATCAGTCTTCTTTAACTGTTGAACTAATTCTATTCCAAGTTGACCATTTGCTCCGGTTACAATTATTTTCATTATTCTTTCTCCATTGTTTTACCGTATTGCGATTCATAATAATGTTTATATTCACCAGAGATAATATTTTCCCACCAAGAACGATTATTTAGATACCAGTCAACTGTTTCTTTTAAACCAGTTTCAAAATTATATTTAGGAATCCATCCTAACTCATTTTCAAGTTTTGTTGGATCAATAGCATAACGACGGTCATGACCTAATCGATCATCCACATATTTAATTAGTGATTCAGGTTTATTAAGATAATTTAATATTGCTTTAACGACTTCAATATTAGTTTTCTCATTATGACCACCTACATTATAAACTTCTCCAATTTTTCCTCTATGCAATACTAAATCAATTGCACTACAATGATCTTCTACATGTAACCAATCTCGAATATTTTGTCCATCTCCATATACAGGAAGAGGTTGATTATTTAAAGCATTAATAATCATTAAGGGGATTAGCTTTTCTGGAAAATGAAAAGGTCCATAATTATTGGAACATCGTGTAATATTAATAGGCAAACCATAGGTCTCATGATAAGCACGAACAAGTAAATCTGCACCTGCTTTACTTGCACTATAAGGACTATTTGGGGCTAACGGAGTTTCTTCTGTAAAGTAACCTTCTTTTCCTAAAGTACCATAGACTTCATCTGTGGAAACTTGAACATATTTTTTTACTTCATACTTCTTTGCTGCATCCAACAAAACTTGTGTTCCTTGTATATTAGTGCGAATAAAGACTCCAGGATCAGTTATACTGCGATCAACATGAGATTCCGCAGCAAAATTCACAACTACATCGAATTTTTTAGTAAAGAGACTATCAATAAATGCACTATCAGTAATGTCACCTTTTACAAAATGATAATTTGATTTTTCTTCAGACATTTTTAAGTTTTTTAGGTTTCCTGCATAAGTAAGAGCGTCTAGATTAGTAATCTCATATTCTGGATACTTTTGAACCATATAATTAACAAAATTACTACCAATAAAACCTGCCCCACCTGTAACTAATAATTTCATTTCAATCATTCCTTATCTATATATATAAATTGAGATTGAATATCATTTAAATGAGGATGTTTCTCATCCTTTTCAGAAAGAATGGGATTAGTTACTGGCCAATCAATATTTAAATTAGAGTCATCCCAACAAATACCTCTATCATGATCTGGAGAGTAATAATTATCCACTTTATACTGAACTTCCGTATTGTTAACTAAAGTACAATAGCCATGAGCAAATCCTTTTGGCACAAGTAACTGTCTCTTGTTATCCTCAGTTAAAATGAAACCCTCCCATTTACCATAAGTCGGCGAACCAGATCGTATATCTAAGATCACATCATATACTGCACCTTTTGTCACTCTAATGAGTTTTGTCTGAGCGTAAGGTTCCAGTTGATAATGTAACCCTCGAATAGTTCCAGGTTCAGCTGATAACGAATGATTATCTTGAATAAATTTGAATGAGAATCCTTGTTCTTCAAACACTTTCGCATTAAAGCTTTCCATAAAAAAGCCTCGATGATCACCGTACACATCTGGTTCGAAAAGATACGCATCAATTAAGTTCGTCTTAATAAATTTCAATTTAGTAGATCTCCTCACAGTTTTCTATTTGCCAATTCGGTTAGGTACTGACCATAGCCATTCTTTCTTAATGGTTCCGCAAGACTTAATAGCTGCTCTCTTGTAATATAGCCTTTTCGATAGGCAATTTCTTCTAGACAAGCTACTTTTAAACTTTGACGTCTTTCTATTGTTTCAATAAATGTAGAAGCCTCTAAAAGAGATTCATGTGTACCTGTATCTAACCAAGCAAACCCTCGTCCAAGTAGTTCTACATGAAGATTTCCCAGTTCTAGGTATGCTTTATTCACATCAGTAATTTCCAATTCGCCTCGAGCAGAAGGTTTTATAGACTTTGCAATTTCAACAACGCTATTATCATAAAAGTATAAACCTGTCACAGCATAGCTTGACTTAGGTAAAGCCGGTTTCTCTTCAATAGAAACAGCTTTTCCTTCATCATTAAATTCAACAACACCAAAACGCTCTGGATCTTTTACATTATACCCAAAAACGGTTGCTCCTCTTTCTCTTGAAACCGCTCTTTCCAGCATGGTTGTAAACTTGTGTCCATAAAATATATTGTCACCTAAAATAAGCGCTACAGAATCCTCACCAATAAACTCTTCCCCAATAATAAAGGCTTGTGCTAAGCCATCTGGTGAATGCTGAATAGCATATGATAATTGAATACCAAGATCCTGTCCATCTCCCAAAAGTTGCTCAAAACGAGGAGTATCTTCCGAAGTTGAGATAATCAATATATCCTTAATACCCGCCAGCATTAATATGGAAAGAGGATAATAAATCATTGGTTTGTCATAAATAGGAAGTAATTGTTTGGACACCGACTTTGTTAATGGATAGAGGCGTGTACCACTACCACCCGCTAAGATAATTCCTTTCAACTGGAATTCCCTCCTTTTTTTCTATTTCTTTAAAATATATTTAGACATAAAAAATGTGACTGGTAATGAAATAATAATTACTAGTACAGGTGCTAAAACCTCATTCAATATTTTATTCTCTACAAGAACGTTTAGCACTATGACATTTAAAATATACTGCAATAAATATACTATAGGATACTTTATGGCTTTCTTAAAAGTAAGTGTTGTATTAAAAACATACTTTGTATTCAACAAAAAGGCTATAATAATCCCGCATAAATACGATACGATATAAGAGAAATTATAATGAAAATAAAATAGTAAAATTAAATAAATTACATAAGTTGTTGCAGTATTTATAATCCCAACTATCAAAAAACGTATAAATTCTTTATTCAAAAACTTCATCAACAATGTATCCAGGACGTTTTCTCGTTTCATCTAAAATTCTCCACAAGTATTCTCCTATTATTCCAAGCATAATCATTATTATCCCTTGTAATAAGGTTATTAAAGCTACAATAGTTGTCCAACCTTGAACACCAACATTTCCACTTAAATAGCTAATCATTGTATATAGGGCATATATAAAACTGAGTATTGCAATAACAAATCCCATTCCCGTCATAAATCTAATGGGTGCATAAGAAAAACTCACAAAAGAATCTACAAATAATTTTACTTTCTTTGAAAATGTCCATTTAGATTTACCATGCTCTCTTTCTTGGCGCACATATGGTATCGTTTCTTGATCGTGGCCTAATGAGAAGATTAAACTCATAATATTAGTATTTTTTTCATTAATGCTTTTTAATTCTTCTACAACCTGTCGATCTATCAATACAAAGTCAAATCCACCTTTGGGATATCCCTTTATTGCGAACCTGTTCATTAGATAATAATAAGTATTAGAGAATAGTTTCTGGGAAATTGTTTCTAATCTATCTTCTCTTGTTGCCATTACTATCTTCTTACCTTTTTCCCAATTTTTAATCATCTCTTCAAATAATTCTGGTGGATCTTGAAGATCTGCTGAAATAATGCCTACGCAATCTCCAGTTACATAATGCAACCCTGCTTGAATTGCTTGCATTGAACCATAATTTTTACTTAATTTAATAACTTTGATTCGAGAATCATTCTCTTTATGTTCTAATAATAAATTTAATGAGTTATCTTTTGAACCATCATCTACAAAAATAAATTCAAACTCATAATCTTTAAGTGTTCTAGATAACAACTGTAATCTAGGTATGGTGTGTGGAATATTCAATTCGTTAAAATATACCGGTATAAGAATTGAGAATTTTTTTTTATTCATAGCTATTAATAACCTCTACTACCTTTTTTACATCTCCTAGAGACAAGACAGGACTGATAGGTAAACTTAAAACTTCTTTGTGTATTCTTTCAGATATTTCATAAGTTAAATGATTCCATTCAGCATATGCCTCTTGCTTATGTGGAGGAATAGGGTAATGTATTAAGGATTGAATCCCGTGCTCTAATAAATATTGCTGAAATTTATCTCTATCTGCAGTTCTAATTACAAACACATGCCAAACATGTTGTTCTTCCTTTTTAAATGATGGTAAAACAATATGCTCATTTGATATATTTTCTAAATAATAATTGGCTATTTCTCTTCTTTTTTCATTCTCTGTATCTAAGTAATCTAATTTCAAAGAAAGTACTGCAGCTTGAATTTCATCAAGTCTACTATTATGACCCTTATAAATATTCTCGTATTTTTTATGCGAGCCATAATTTCTATATGCAATCAGCCTGTTATATATTTCTTCGTCGTTAGTTGTAATAGCTCCTCCGTCACCTAAAGCTCCCAAGTTTTTGCCTGGATAAAAACTAAATCCAGCGGCATCACCTAGATTTCCAACTTTAATATCATCGTATATAGCTCCATGCGCTTGAGCACAATCTTCAATTACTTTTAGATTATATTTATCAGCAATCTCTTTAATTGGAGACATATCACAAGTTTGGCCATATAAATGAACGACCATTATTGCTTTTGTTCTCTCTGTAATATAATTTTCGATCAATTCAGCATCGATATTGTATGTATTAATATTTGGTTCCACTAATACCGGCGTGGCACCATTTTGTGAAATTGCTAAAATGGAAGCAATATATGTATTAGATGGAACAATCACTTCATCACCATCTCCAATATCATATGCCTTAATAATTAGTGAAAGTGCATCAAGTCCATTTGCAACCCCTACGCAGTATTTACTGCCACAGTAGTTAGCGAACTTTTCTTCAAATCGATTTACCGATTCACCTAAAATATACCAACCCGATTTCAATACTTTGTCTAATTCCTTGCTGATTAAATCATAGTACTGATCATTAATAGCCTTTAAGTCTAAGAATGGAATCATTTGTTAAGCCCCTCTTAAGTTAATTGTTTTATTTTTTCTTCTTTATCTTTAAAATATCTTTTTCCACAATGACACTCTGCAATATGCTCTGTTGAAAAAGTAAGTTTTTCAGTACATTCACAAATATTATATTTAATCCTAGCTGGATTTCCATAGACTAATGTGTAATCAGGTACATCCTTAGTTACAACTGATCCGGCTCCTACCATTGCATATCTACCAACGACATTACCAGCAATTATCACACTATTAGCACCTATGCTGGCCCCTTCTTCAACTTTGGTTTCTAAAAAATATTCTGGGTATTTTTTACTTCTTGGTAGTAAGTCGTTTGTAAACACAACATTTGGACCTAGGAAAGCATTATTCTCTATTTTTACGCCATCCCAAATATAAATGCCGGATTTAATAGTCACATTATCGCCAATTTCTACATTATTTTCAATAAAACAATGATCACAAATATTGCAATTAGAACCAATCTTCGCATCAGGTAAAATATGAACAAAAGCCCAAATTCTAGTGTCTGCTCCTATATTGTCCGTTTCAACCAATGCATGAGAATGCTTAAAATAATTCATACTTTATACCTCCTGCTCCAGATTGTCATACACTTCTAAAAACTCCTGATAGTCTCTGATGTAATCATTACTATCATATAATTCTGATGCCAATACAAGCAAAACACAATCTGGCGTAAAATCATACATTTCGTGCCAGTCATTTGGCTCTAATATTAAAACCTTGTTAGGTGAGTCCAAAATGACATCTTCTTTCCTCACTGTATTATCAAGATAAACTTTGCAGGAACCAGCAACACAAATTAATGCCTGTCTTGTTTTATGATGAGCGTGAAAACCTCTACTTACGCCTTCTTTAGTGCCGTAAATGTAGAATACTCTTTTTATATCAAACGGTATCTGATTATTACTTTCAATTACGGACAAAAAACCACGCTCATCGCCCAATACACCTAATTCTAAGATTGAACTTGTTATTATACCCACTTTATCACTCTCATCTCATTATTATTAAATATATTTATATCTTAAGTTTATTTTATTAACGTAAAGGTCATTTGGTATTTATTTTTCTTAAAAAAAGTCATAATTTGATCAGGTGTGGGAGATTCCGATTCACCCCAGCCAGTAACTGTATTTGGAACAGAAATGAGTACGCCTGAAGGATTTTCCCAAAACCTATAAGAAAAACTATGTGGTTCTTCAAAACTATCGTCATGATTTAATTCAATACCATTAGAATCAATAACCATCATATTGGTAATATTAATAGGAATCGGAGAATTTGGAATTAACCTCACTATTTTGAAATCCTTATAATTCATTACGAATGACCAGTTAATTTCATCAGAAAAATTAACGGTCTCCACTTCATTGTCATACTGATTCTCTATTATTTTCTCCCAATCTACTTGCTTAGTCTGAAAATCTAACCAAATCGAAAAAATGAAAAAAGAAATTATAAATATAATCATCCAAATAAGAGTCTTAATCATTGTAATCTTAAAGCTTATTCTAGTTGTTATCCAATGGGCACCTAATCCAGTAAAAGGTAAAAGAAGCATAAACACTGGGTATCCAAATCTAGATTCCACAAGAGTAGTTCCTATAAATAATACGTATATTATAGTAGAAAACAATAATGCATTCATTGAAAAATTATTTAATTTACTAGAAAAATAATTCTTCAACCCTAAGATAACAAGGAACCAATAAATATATAATAATATAGATGCTACTAGCCTACTTGTGATGTCAAAACTATTTATATAGGTGTCTACAAAACCCCAATCCAATATTCCTATTATATGAATAAAGTATACAAATAAAAAATTTATTGGTTCTAAAAATAATAAATCATAAATTGTTTCTTTATCAGATTCAATTGGATTAATATAGAATAGCTTTGGATCTACACCATCAATTACAACTGTGCCATATTTCAAATAATCTGCAGCCCAACTGCTTTGAGTTTCATAAAGATTTTTATGAATAAGAGGTGTCCAGTCATTATAATTCTTCACATTATTATATAACTGAGGTATAAATATAAAAGCTAATAAAAAGGAGATAATTAGAAAATTACCCATTTTTATTTTTTCGATTTTAATATGCTTAACAATTAAAATAAAAATATATACAGGAATAAAAATACTTGAAGAAGGTCTTATCATAATAGATGCGAACAAGAAAAAAACTGAACTCATATAAGTTACATTCCTATTATTGTTAAAACTCATTAGACCTAATGAAAATACAATAAAACAGGTTGCAAGTATATCTGTTAAAAATAAAGTTGAAGCCTGAATTAGATACGGGTTAAGTAGTCCAAACAATATTATAATAGTTGGTACTGACTTGTAAGGAAATTTCTTATAACTTAAATTTGCTAAAAATATTATCGTGATAATCAGAACACTATATTGAAAAACACTTGTAATTATTTTTGAGTAAACTAAATTCTCACCTGAAAACATATTAAATAAAGAAATTATTAATGGATAAAAGTATGTTCTTAGTGGTTCTTGAAAATCAAATATTCCGTGTTCTAAAATTTGCTTACTAAAAGCAATATATTCATTTTCATCGTAATAATTTACATTCATATTTTGTTTTAAAAAATGAATAAAAATTGTAATTGAAAATATTTGAATTAAAAGAAATAAGTAGACATTTATAGGGAAATTATTATATCTTCTCATTGCGAATTTGCAAGCTCCCTAGTTACCAAATCTAGATCAACATTTTTTAAATCCAGTAAATAATATCTCCCATCTTCAATTTTTTTTACTGTTTGTATTTCTTTTATAATATTTATCACTCTTTGTGATCCATTATGTTCTGCATAGCCCGTATTTTCATAAGGCAAAATAAGATATCTAACATTTGCCCAATTTAAGTACTCTATGAAATTCTCTGCATTATCAACTATATTATGATTTCCATATCTTGAACCTAAGTTTGCAATATTTTCGAATCTACAAGATAATTGGTTTAATGTCTGTTCTACACCATCACCGAGACAATTTACAATCTCTTTGTTATTTTTTATATATTCATTTATCTCTTTCATTCCTTCTATATTAAATTTTATTTCTTTTGAAGAATTTGTTTCAAAATCCGTTTTTGTTAAATCGTAAGAAAAAGCTGAAGTACCCCAACTCCAAGAAAAATGTGTAACGAACATTATTGTTGATTGGAACGGGATAAACATTAGTATGCATACCAAAATAAACATTTTAATTTTTGGATTCACAATCTTAAAAATGGCATATACAAAACCGATTGAAAGTAAGACCATTGTAGGTATATAGTAATTTCCATCTCCACCATTTTCCGTTATTGTAACAAGATAAATTCTAGATAAAAGCAATGGTATACAAAAAATTAGTAACTTAGAATGCAATGCCGCAATTTTCGGTTTAAATATTAATAATATTAAAAATAGAATAAAAAGGAACAAAGTTAGATTCCCTGGCCATACTGAAACGTGTAATGGATAATCACCTGGATTGAACCACACATTGTACCACTTCTGAATTACTTCTTTTAAACTATAGGTATTAGTTAGCAAGATGTTTTGTGGATTTTCTAAAAAAGGGTATTTTACTTGAAATCCAATTATATTCCAGACTTTACCTAAGAATGGGTAAAATGGATAACCAGTCAAAGAATATGTACGATAACAGAATCCTATAAACACTATAAATGTAGTTACTAACAACTTCATGTAAAAATTTAACTCTATTAACTCTTTTCTTTGGATAGCAAAAATATCCTTCACACTATATTTATAAATGAATACAATTAAAATTAATCCAGAGTACAATAAAGGGATATATAAAAAACTTGTGACTTTTGAATGTAAACAAAGCAAAGTACCAATTATTGCAAATATAAAATATACATTATTTTTGGAGTTAATCCAATTCCAGAGATAATATGCGACAAGTAAAAAAAGTACAGTAAAGAAGATGTCGGTTTTTGCTGAAGATCCCATATTAGTTATTGCCGGTATTGATCCGATAGCACAAGTCATTAAAATAGCTTCTCTCGAACCAACTTTTAAACTAATAAAAAAACTATAAATAATTGTAAACAAGAATAACAACATAAAAGTTGTTGAATTTAATATAAAACTATAATCTCCTAAATTACTTATAGGAATTAGAATGAATTCATAAAGTTTTGAATAATAATGGACAAACATTGTCAAACCGAGATTATCAAAAAACGAGTTCTCTCCTATAAGAACTAATTCAGGTCTCAATCCATACCAAGCTGAATCATAATCTATTGCAGTATTAGATTTTGCCAACTGAGTAAGTATCAATATAAGAAGATATGAAAAACCGAATTTTTCGATCTTTCTTGCATTATTAAACTTTTTAAGTATATCTATAAAAAAGAGATTTCCTTTTAAATTAAACAAACAAAATATACCAATAACAAATGTTAAAAGTCTTAAATCACTAAAAGACCCCATACTCAACCCTGAAAAAATTAATGCTATTAGACACCAAGAGGATATACCTACCAAAAAAGCGTCAAAATGTTGCCGAAACCCCGCTTCATTAAAATCATAATTTTTATTTCGCGATAAAATATACCTTCCAAAAGCTAAGATTACTTCAAAATACAAAAAAACTGTAATTGTAGGGATTAACACTTGATGTAACTTTAAATAGATTAATGCTAGTAATAAGATAATGAAGCTCTTTCCCCGATTACTAGCTTTACTCATAATTAGTAAAATCATAATAATAAATAATATTATTAACTCTAGTCCACCCTGGACACTCTCAGGTTGAACTAAATGCCACTTATATATTTTTAAAAGTATATTCGATACTGAAAAATAATTAAAACATAATACTAGTAGAATGGACAAACTGAGTAATACTAAAATCGAGAAATAATTAACAGTGAAATATTTACTATTTTTCAATAACTCAACCCCTTAATGTATCTATTTTATAAATTTATTATTCATCAACTTTAAACGTTTCTTCTTCGTTCATTTCAAAATTAATTAAATAATGAATTTTATAGGTATTTTCATTGAAATATTTTTTTATATCTTCATCTGTTGGAATATTCTCCTCTTGCCATCCGCTATCTTTATCAGCAATAGAGATAACAAAATGTTTTGGTGTCTCCCAGTGCCTATAAGAATATTTATTAGGTGCAGAAAAACTATCATCAAATTCCAACTTTTCATTATTTTTAATAACAGAAATTGAATATTGCTCTAAAGGAAGATCTTCAAAAGCGGAAAATTGAACAACCTTGTATCCAGATAAATCTAGTGCAAAAGTCCAATCTAAATTACCATCTAACTTTTTTACTGTTCTATATTTTGAGATATCAAATAACTCTTTTCTCCGCTGTTCTAACTCTATGTTTGAATAATTATTCTTTGTTTCTTTATTATAATTTTCCATTTTAAAGAATACTAATCGTTCATCTGCACTGATTTTAGGTTCAACCTCTAAAAGTAAAGTCAACTTACTTTCTATCTCCTTAGCTTGTTCTTCACTATAACCTTTTCGATCTATATATATTCCTTTGAAGCCGACAATTGACAAAGATTCTACAGCTTCTTCAATTGGTTGCTTGACTAATTCACGTTGCCATATGTCCTCATTTCTTCCCTTCATTCCTCCAAAACTCCACAGTAAAGAATCGGAATGGATGTAGCCTTTAGCTAGATCATAATTCCCCATTCCATTCGGATGTTCACCCTCTGGAAAAGAAATATATGGAAGTTGAAAGATCATGGAATTTGGTGGGATTTCTTCTTCAATCGAATTTATAAAATCACGGTCACTATTATATTCCTCTGCTACAACAGAAAAAGGCGCTAAATTACTCGAACCTGTTTGATCTAGGATACCAGCAAAAGCTATCAAAATTAGCACTAGGTAAAAAACATTTTTTTGCATTTTTCCTTTTACAAATCTAATATATATTCGTTGTAAAACTATCAACATAAATAATATAGAAAAGAAAGCAATAAAAATACTTAGCCTATTATAACTTCTAATTTGAGCTGAAACTACCATAGCAAATATTGTCCCAAAACCACCTATAGTACCTAACATTACAGCTGATATATTCATTACACCTAAAGTATTAATTACTTCAGATTCCTTTGAAATCTCGTTCTTCTGTTTATTTTTATAAAAAATAAATGTAAACAGTAACGCTAAAAAACTTATTCCCCCTAGTATTCCTAAAGAAGAAGTATCATTTTCATTAACTAACGTTGCTTCCTTGTTATAATTATCTTTAAAAGTAGCAAATTCACTTATTCTATGATTTGTAATAGGTAAAATTAATTGAACAATCTTTAATCCATACGTCTCACTTGCTAACGCACTTCTTTGAGAAGTCTCAACATTTTCTCCGTGAATGGCTTTATAATATAAGCTTGGAGAAATATTAATAATTAATCCTATCGCTATTATTAATATTAATATGGAAGACCTCATTAAAAATATTAATTTCTTGTTTCCAATCGCTTTATATATCCCTATAACTAGAAGAAAAAAACAAGAAAAGAAAGCATAGTAAGCTCCGGTTGCCGAAACAAGTGCACATATAACAATACTAATAATTGTATCTTTACTCCATATTATATTAAATCTGCGTTTAGAAGAATAATCTAACACTATCCTTTTATCTAAAGCAATCCATAATATTACCATAACTACTAAAGGGACTAGATAGTAACCCAATAAGAATAAGTGACCCATTCTAATAATATGATATGGAAGAAACGTGTACAGTAGTGCTCCAAAAATCGATAGTACCCTGTTTATATTAAATTTATCAAAAACATAGATTGAACAAATAAACACCAAAATATAAGTCAGTAAATAATATAAATTCATGACAACTGCATAATCAGCACTAAACAGTGAAATTAATTTCATTATTAAATACTGAAAATTATCTCCGCCTAATGGATAATCATACATTTCTAAGTTAAAGGGAGCACCAAGATATTTATTATTATTAATCCATCCATTGTCAATCATCCCTTTAATAAACATACCAGTTGACAATCCATCTCCTGTATAAACATATGGAATCTTAATATCAAAATTCTTTAGTCCTAATACATAGTACATGGTTACAATACAGAGGATAATTCCACTTAAGTAGAAAATAAGTACCTTTTTCATATTTTTCTCCTATGATTATTTAAATTTTAACTTCTTTTGAAATCATCCTCTAAACGAATAATATCGTCTTCTTCCAAATACTCCCCAACTTGCACTTCTATCAAAACAAGATCTATTTTCCCTGAATTCTCTAATCGATGGACTTCACCCATCTTAATATAAGTAGATTCATTTGGTCTAACGAAAAATTCATTATCTCCAACTGTCACAGTAGCTGTACCACTGACAACAACCCAATGTTCATTTCTATGATGATGTTTTTGAAGTGAAAGTTTTTTTCCAGGTTTCACAACTATTTTCTTAATTTTATATCCTGGGCTTTCTTCTAATACTGTGTAGACTCCCCAAGGTCGATGTGCTGTTAAATGTACATTTACTAGATTCGGTTGTTCTTCTTTTAATTGATTTACAACCTTTTTCACTTCCTGTGATGATCCTTTTGAACTAATCAACAAAGCGTCTGGAGTATCCACAATGATTAAATCTTCAATATCAATTGTAGCAACTGTTTTATTTGAAAGAATCAAATTATTTTTGGAATTTAAACTTATGTTTTTTCCTTTTGAAATATTGCCTTCGTTATCTTTAGGTAACTCCAGTCCGTCGTAGAGTGATTCAAAGCTACCCATATCAGACCAATTTATCTCAGAAGGAATAATCTTAATGGATTCAGATTTTTCCATAACTGCATAGTCTACACTCAAATCTGGAATATTTCTCATTTTTTCAAATTCAATTGAAATGTTTTCATTTACTTTTTCTGAAGTAAAAATAGCCTCTTTTGACAAGTTATATATTTCAGGGGCATATTTCTCTAATTCTGTTAAGAATATACTTGATTTAAACATGAACATTCCACTATTCCAGTAATAATTACCTGAGGCTATATATTCTTTTGCAGTTTCTAAACTAGGTTTTTCTTTAAAAGAAAGTACATCATCGTATTTTGCTTCTATGTATCCATATCCAGTCTCTGGATAGACCGGCGTAATTCCAAAAGTAACGATGTTTCCTTGTTCTGCTAGTTTTACCCCTTCATTTATTACTTTTTCATACTCAAACTTATTTTGAATAAGATGATCTGAAGGTGTAACTAAGATAATTGTTTCATCATTTTCTAAACTATGGCATGCTAAAGCTATGGCAGCAGCTGTATTTCTACCTATTGGCTCTAATATAAAAGTCGGTTTAAAGTTTCCGATTTCATCTAACTGATCTTTTGCTAGAAACTGTTGTTCTATATTAGTTACAATAATTTGATTGGAAGAAAATTTTGAATTTCTCAATACTGTCTCTTGAAATAGCGATTTTTCACCAAACTTGCTAAATTGTTTTGGATGAAGAGTGCGCGAAATTGGCCACAATCTCGTCCCACTCCCACCACACAATATAAGATTTATCATTACGTTCTCCTCTATACTTTAAATAGTTTTGAATGTTTTTTCACTCTATCAACTTCAAGTAATTTAATTTATATCTAGTTTTATTTGTTCACTGGCTGCATCGATTGTAAAGTACTTACTAATATAATCTCTAGAAAGAACAGACAGGTTTCCCCAAATTTTCTCATCATCATATAAATCTAATACCATTTTTGAAAACTCATTATTTTCATTTGCAATCATCATATGTTCTTTTGCTTCATTTAAACCCTCTGAGCCAATACTTGTTGTTACTATAGGTACTTGATGATAAATTGCTTCCACAACTTTCCCTTTTACTCCCGCCCCATATCTTAGCGGTACAACAACTATTCTACATTGATTGTAGTACTGTATTAACTCCTCATCAGATACATAACCAGTTACAATGATGTTATTAGAACTTAATGATTTAATATCTTCTGGTGGATTAGAGCCGACTATATAAATTTTCATTTCCGGCTTTTGCTTCAATATATTTGGAAAAATATCATTAACGAACCACTTTACTCCATCATAATTAGGTCTATGACCAAAACCACCAACAAATAATAAATTTTCACGACTATTATAATCTTCTTTTTCTACATTTATCTCTTCCTCATTAAACATATATAAAGGAATGTTTCGAATAGGTTTATTTGGAAACTCTTTCTGTAACAATATTTGTTCATAAGAACCTACTACGTGAATTACGTCTGCCTTTGAGAATAAGTCAAATTCCATCTTTTTCCAATAATTCGACGATTTTAAAAGCTCAGGTTTACCTTCTACTTCGTAATTCCTTAGTTCTCTTAGGTAATGCAAATCATGACCAAAGTATATTATTTTTGACTTCGTATATTTTCTTACAATATCAATATATTTAACAGAAATATGTGGTCTATTTAAATAAACATAATCTAATTTATCTCCATTTACTTTAAACCATTGTTCAATGTTTTTGGCATACTCATTCCCATATAGAACTTGTATTCCTAAATTTTGAAGTTTGGTTGTATAAGGCTCATGCTTAAAAAAGTTGTCACCTATAAAGATTACATTATGCCCTAGTGCTTTAAATAATCTCAGATAATAGTAAGTACATCTTCCACCAGCATCTTTATCAAAATGCGGTACATAATGATCTACTACAACAATCGTTTTTTTATGCTTGCTTCTATCTCTCGCAAAAAAAACGTCTTTTCCATTAGGAAAATGATCATTTTGTAATTCTATTTCCCACTTTTCAAAAAACTTTATTTTATTTTTATTTTGAAAGCTTTTAATATTACTACTCTCATTAGTACCATGTGATATACCTTCAAAATGCACAACTACTGATTTTGGTTGATACATAACTTTATAGCCATGTTTTCGAACTTCGAAAGCAAGGTCTGTGTCTTCATAGTATGCTGGAACATACCTTTCATCAAATCCACCAATAGTATCCCAAAGTTCTTTTTTGATCATAATAGCTGCACCAGATAAATAATCTACTTCTTTCACATAATTATATTCTGGTTTTGCTGGATCATCTAACCTACCAAAGTTCCATCCGCTAGCGTCATTCCATATGATTCCACCAGCTTCTTGGAGACGCCCGTCTGGATAAACTAATTTAGAACCTACCATTCCAATTTGGTTATCTCTTTCTATCAATTCAACTAATGAATCTAGCCATCCTTCTTGGACCTGAGTGTCATTATTGAGAAATAAAACATACTTTCCTTCTGCAAATTTTGCAGCGTTATTACAATTCAAGAGGAATCCTCTGTTTTCACCGTCTCTAATTGCCTTAATATTCTCCACGTATTCAGAAATATTGGCAGTTTCATCTGTAGACATGTCATCTGCAATAATTACTTCAAATGCAATGTCCTGTGAGTTAGTAAATATTGATTTCAAACAAGAATACGTATATTCCCATTTGTTATATACCGGAATAATAATAGATACGATTGGTTTAGAATTTTTATCAAAAATAATCTTTTGATAGTCCTGGTCATTACTTAAAATGGAGAGAGGAGCTACTGTAGCACTGTTATCAGTTCTTTCAATATAATTGTCTAAGCGACTCTCTAACATGGTTCTACTTTCATTATTCATATAATATTTAAACTTTTTAATATTTTCCATATTTATAAGTTTAAAGTTTCTCTTAAAAACAATTTTTTTAAATAATTTTATCAAAAATCTAATTTTTCCGTCTTTAGGTAGAATTTTGTCTCTAACCGTGTAATATTTTAATAAAAATTTCCATCCATCTGAAACGAGAATGTTGTTTAATAATCGCTCTTTTTCCTTTAATGATTCGTTTTCTGTTTGAAACTGAGAAACTCTATTTGCAACTAATTCTTTTTCTCTATTTGCTTTTTCTAATTTCTTTGATATCACAATTTCATTCTCTCTCAGCTTATGTACTTCGCTTTTCAAATCAGAATTTTCTTTATCTAGATAAGAAATATGGTTATTACGAGCTTCAACTTCGTCTTGAAGTTCAATTATTCTTTCTATATTTTCATTGTATTTTCCATCTTCTACAATTATTGAGCTAATATTATATTCTTGATTTGCTATATCCGAGCAAATGGCTATAATATACTTACTATGTTCTTCTATTTTAGATTTAGAATCTAAGTTACTTAAAAGCTTGTCGGTTTCACGGCTCAATAAATATACGTTTTCCTTTAATTGATAGAAGAATTCAACATATTTGAAGAAAGGAATTAAAAAGTCATAAAACTCCTCTTTATAGAATTCTTTTACATGAAAAGGATTTTGATAATTTCTATAATCAGAGTATATCTTTTTATTAGGAGTAGACATGATTAATAATCCATCCTCTTTTAGTACTCTTTTAATTTCTTTAAGAAATGATTTTTGAATGACTTCATCAACATGTTCTATTGTTTCAAAAGATATAATAATATCTATAGTACTTTCCTCAAATGGAAGCTTGTCGATACTACCTTCAAGGAACTGTAAATTTGACTTGATATATTTTTGGGCTGCATGATCTATAGATTCCTTATCTATATCCATCCCATAAACTTTTTGTGCCTGGCCTGCAAGTATATTAGAACCATATCCTTCTCCACATGCAGCGTCTAATACAACTTTCCCTTTAACCAGTTCTTTTACGGATTGGTACCTTTGCAAGTGTTCAGACTTTATTTCATCGTCATCAATAACATTGGGAATAAATCTTTCTCCTGTAAAATCCATTGTTTTCTCCTTAGCTTTGTATTGCATCAAAAGATACGTTATCTAAAACCATAAAACCTTCTAAATCGTGCTCTTGCTTATCATCGACCTTTATTATTAGTGCATCGTGTACCCAACAATGCTGCGTATGTTCAAATTGAGTACCCGAGGCAACTGCTGGTGAGACAGTATAAGTTCCTCTCTTTATTGGGGGTACTATAAATGTGAAATTATAAATGTAATCTTTATGTGTTAAAGTCTGACTCATTTTTTTGTTTAAAATAAATGTATTTGTTTGGGTTACTATGTTACCTATTCTATCTTTTATAGTAAAACCAATTATAGGATTTACTAAAGGTTCATTAAAACGCACTTTCATGGAAATATTTATCTCCTCGCCAATTTTGGTTTGTAGAATTCTTTTATTTCCATCATTAAAAATGCTAATACCTTTTATAACAGCTTTATTGTCTCCAAACACTTGTAAACTATTATTAATAGGTTCTATATCGGTTACTTTATCCTCATTGTTAATAGAATCATCTACTAAATAATTTCCTAATACGCTTCCTGCCATAAATGCTTGATACTGTTTAGTTATATCTTCTGGATCTCCAACCGCTTCTAAATGTCCTTCATTTATCCAGATTAATCTGTCACAAAATTTGTTTAATTGAAGTAAATCATGGGAAACAAATAAAATCGTTTTGTCTTTTTTCATTTCTTCAATTTTTCTCAAACATTTTTGTTGAAATCTAATATCCCCAACACTTAGGGCTTCGTCGACAATTAGAATATCTGGATCTACACTTATGGCAACTGCGAACGCAAGCCTGACATACATTCCACTGGAGTAATTTTTTACAGGCTGATTAATAAATTCTCCAATATCAGCAAATTCAACTATTTCCGGAACTTTAACTTCCATTTGTTCTTTTGTATATCCCATTATCGTTCCACTTAGAAAAATATTTTGTATGCCGGTATAATCTGGATTAAAACCAGCGCCTAATTCTAATATTGCTGAGATATTACCTGAAACATTAATTGAACCCGAAGTTGGGGTTAAAACACCCGTAATTATTTTAAGAAGTGTCGATTTACCCGAACCATTTTTCCCTATAATACCAACAGATTCACCTTTTTTAACATCAAAGTTTATATTCTTTAATGCAAAAAATTCTTTTGAATATTTTTCTTTTTTGGTTAATCTAAATGAATCTTTTAGTCTGTCAATTGGTTTATCGTATAATTTATATTTTTTTGAAATATCATTTGCGACAATAGCTAAATTATCCATTTTCATCTCCTATAATACATCAGCAAAATGTGATCTTAATTTTCTATATACAAAATATCCTAACGCTAAATTCAAGATCGTAAAAACCCAAAAATATAATGTTAAATTAGGTTTTTCCCAAAACCATTGATGATAGATAAAAGAATATCTATATCCTTCAGTAATGTAGTAAACCGGATTTAATTTTATTAAAAATAAATACTTTTCCGGTAGTATATCTATAGACCAAAAAATTGGAGTTATCCAAAAGCAAAACTGTAAAATCATATTTACAAAGTGTCCAATATCCTTTAAAAAAATCACAAGACTTGAAGTTAAATATGAAAAACCTAATAACAATAATATAGAGGCTATTAAATAGTAAATAACCTGCAAATTATAAATATTGAAATCATAATCATATATATAAAACATTAAAAATAAAAATATGATAAAAAATATGTGTATATAAAATGAAGATAATATTTTTACAACAGGTAATATTCCGACTTTAAAGTTCATTTTTTTTACTAAATAACTGTTCTCTATAATAGAGTTGGTTGCTCCACTTAAACTATCTGATAAAAAGAACCAAGGAATCATTGCGCACATCAGCCATAATATAAAAGGAAAATCATCTACAGGTATTGATTTAAATCCAACTTGAAAAACAAACCAGAAGATTAAAATAGTTATTAATGGTTGAATAAATCCCCATAATATTCCCAAGATAGAGCCGATATATCTATTTTTTAGATCAGTCTTTGATAGTTCAAAAGTGAGTTTAATAGTTTTTCTAAATTCATTCATTTATATATACCTGCCTAATTAGTATTACTCTCAGTATTTTGTACCTCTACTTTATAAAATAGCGCACCTATAATACCTGCTACTATAAATAAGGGACTTGTCGTACCTGGTAATGAATCATTAAATAACGCTTGAATTAAAAAAGCCGTCCAGGCAATACAAAGAACAATTAAGAAGCTATCCTGCGAAGAATTATATCTTAAAATTACTTTTAACGACTTCCAAGCAATATTTATAATAATACCCATGAAGCCTATAAAACCCATTACCCCTGTTCCGTAAAGAACACCCATGTAAAAATTATGAGGTTTATCTACAATTGTTAATTCATTTAAATTACCTTGTGCTTCAATATTGTAATGAGGGAAATTATACATGAGAGTATCTAAACCATAACCAAATAGAGGTCGATCCTGTAATAACTTCAAAGTTTCTACCCATATATATATTCTTCCTGTCCCTGCTCCCCAATTGTTTTCTGGAAGAACTGGTAATGAAAATTTTTCTTCTGCTGCAGATACTTTATTGCCAAATAATAAAGGCGCCTTAAAGTTACTTTCATATGAGGTTCCTGTTGATTGTTCTTCGGAATAGGGATTGACAGAAACAAAGAATCCTATTGATTCGTCCCATGCTTCTGGATCCTTTATAGATAATAAGTGAATTATAGAACCAGTTAATACTAAAAATACCGTTAAAGTTATTACTGAGATTTTTTTATTTAGGCTCTTAAATGTAAGCCATATTAATATAGGAACCATACATATAAATGTTACAAATCCACTTGCGGACATCGCTATTAACATTGTTGTAATTGAAAGTAATGCAAAAATGAAATTTATTACCTTACGTATAGTTTTTGTATCAACTATGGCCCATGCTAGAAGCATTACGGTTATCACCGAAAACATCCCACTCATATAGTTCCAATGGTTAAGCGTTCCAACTAATTCTGAACCTTCATTTAGAGTTATACCATCTGGGAAAGAAAGAGTTAATGCATTTTGCACAAGCTTGTATTGTAAAATATCATGATCAAAGAAATTCATAGTTGTTATCACAAAATTTATTATTACCAATGGGTAAAATGCATAAATTACATACTCTACTATCTTTTTTGGGTAATTGATATGCATAGATATAAACATTAATAATGTATAACATATGTATGAGATGGCTCCGTCCGTTCTGTTATATTGCCCAAACAAAGCTATTGAAATAGTAGGAGAAAATAAAGTTGATATTGTTATTGCTATTAGAAAAATTACAAAAAACCATAAAATTTTCCTTTGTGGCAAACGATAATCTAAAAAGTATAATTTATATAAAAACAAAACTAACGCTAAGAAAGTTAGAATAAAAAGAGTGATAAATTTCAAATAAGTAAATAAGTCAACCTTTCTACCTGATTCAAGTAATACGTTGTTGTCTATGAGTGGACTAATAATTTCTGTAACCTTTCCACCTATAAGAAGTGGAACTAACATAATAGTAGTTACTATTATATAGAATATCCATTTATCAATTTTTTCTCTAGAATGCTCGTCTTCTATTGGATCTCTAACGATTCTCATAGTTCTATTAATGCTCATCATTAATACCTCTCTATCATGAACTTACTGTAATTTGTTTTATTAATTGATTTACTTGATCTTGATAATCTGGCATATTTTCTGGAGTTTGCAAATTCTTACATCTCTCTAAAACAATACTTGCTTCGTCAAACTGATTAGCATTAATAAGTGTGTGTGCAAACAGTAACATAAACTCGGAATCTTTCACCATATAAGGATTGATATCTAACAGATTGCTAAATTCTTGAGCTGCTTTATCAAAGTCTTCCTTATAAAAATGTGCAACACCAATATAATATTTTACTGGCACAGACTTAGTATTTGTTTGATCTACTTCTTCAAGTAAGGAAAGAGCTTGATCATATTCTCCACCTTGTATATCTTGAACTGCAACATTGTACTTTTCTTGCTCTATAACGAATTGACGATCCTGTTCTTTAGAAGAATTAATTATGTACACAAAGGTGATAAGTAGTAATAAAAGAAAATACCCTACTATCTGCCTTGTTGTTTTATCCTTAATATTCATGTAATAACTCTACCTTCCTGAGTTGGTTAATTTCTACTCACTTTACCATTATAACTCAATTAAATGTTAAATGTTAGGCATTTTTGGACTAGCATATATATAGTATAAATATAATATTAAATAATAAAAAACTGCATCCATCAATTGTCTATCAATTGGGATGCAGTTTAGATTTATTTACTATAAAAGACCGAGTATTTCTAAATTAGAAAGTCACGTTTTCTTTCACAGTTAATGATAAGTTATCTTTGTTTTTAATACCTTCAATACTGATAATTCTGTGGTTGTGTGATTCCGCTTTTTCAAAACCAGTTTCCGTTGAAATAACATCAATGATTTGAACAGAATTAGCACCTGTTACTCTTACTTTATATACTCCAATTTTTGAACCTGCATCTTTAACAGTAAGAGTACCTTCATCACCTACTGTAAAGTCATTGTTCACTTTATCGTCGAACCATGAAAGTGCAAGATTGATAGTATCTCCGTAACCTACAACTGAATCAGCAGTTGTTGCAGAAGCAAGACTTGCAGAAGCAACTTGGAATGGTCCTACATACACATTATCAGAAGTATCTACGTTTCCAGCAATTGCTTCAGCAGTTGCTACAGTTTGACCTGGTGCAACTTGAACTGCTTTAACTTGAGCAACAGTTCCTGGTAAACCAAGGTTTCCTGCTTGTACTGACCAAACACCATTTGAAACTAGACCAGTACCAATTAGGTTTCCTGTATTTACATTATAAAGGTATACTGTATATCCATTGTTACCAGTACCTTCGAATTTGTAGTTAAATCCATATCCATCATAAGTAACATCATCTGAAGGATTAGTAACTTTAACATTACTAAACGTAACATCAGAAGTGATGTTGAAGTTTGAACTGTTAGATGCAGTCGCAGCGTAAGTTGTTGCTACTACTGTATCGTTATAAGAAAGGGCAGCCTTGAACTGCTCTAATGATACAACATTCCCTAGAATGTGGAATACATCGTTTGCATCATAAGAATACTTAACCCCACCTACAGTGAAGTAGTTGTTAGTTGTATCATGGAAACCAGTAAAAGTTGTGCTTGCTAAAGATGTTCCTGTAGCTTTTGCGTAAACATAAGTTCTTCCTAACTCAAGAACTTTATTATTATCAAGTTTTTTCACTGTTGGAACAAAGCTTGTTTCTGAACCAGTTACTCCGTTAATAACAATTGTTAACACGCCATTAGATGGTACTGAAACTCTTGCAGTATCACCAGTAGCTGGAGCACCATTAATGCTTTGTAAAGAAGCTTTACCTGCAGCATTTAAAGCGATATCAACTTGACCATTGTAGTTAGTTAAATCGTCGTTTTTAACAGTTACTTTATAAACACGAGTACCACCAGTTTCAATTCTTGCAACTCCAACTTCATCTACAAAGAAAGTTGTGCTAGCAGCATCAGCAGCTACTGCGAATGATTTACCAGTGTCTTTACCTTGGTAGAATAATTTATAAGTAGTACCAGCAGCTTGTGTAGAAGTAGTTAGTGTTACTGTTTTACGATCAGCAGAAACTACAGCTTTTTGAACTGTTAATCCATTATCAAATACGAATTGTCCAGCAGGTAAAACTGCATCAACTTCTTTAGAGAATTTAACAGTTACAGTATTTGCATCTACTCTAGATACAGAAAGAACTGATAAAGGTAAAGATTTTGCTACGTCAGCATAATTAGCTTCCAATTGAGTTTTGAAAGTGAATGAAGCTTCTTTTAGGTTTAAATTATAATCAGCTTTTGCCAATTCAGCAGCAGCTTCTTCATTTTTACCTGCTTTAATTAAAGCAGACGCTTTATCTAAATGCATTTTTACAGTTACATCATATTTAACTGAATTGTAAAGTTTTTCAAATGTTGGTTTAACTTTGTCACGGATTCCGTCACGAGTAGATTGACCATAAACTTTATCTAAAAGAGCTGCTTGTTTACGGTACTCTTCAGAAGCCTCATGGTAAGCAGCTTCAACTTTGTTAAGATCTTTACCTTTAATAGCTACGTCAAGTTTGTTTGTTAAGTCGATGATTTTACCACTTGAAGTGATTGCATCGATATAAGCAGCTGCACGCTTAACTTGTAATTTTGGTTCAACAAGTTTAGCGTCTACGCTTAATTTTTCAGATGCAGAAAGCTTTTTAGCTGCTGCTTCTGCAGCTGCGATTGCTTTTTTAGCAGTGTTGTATTGAGCCCACGGTTGTGTTTCATAGTCAGCAGAACCTTCTACTGAGATAGCCCATTTTAATACTGTACCTGCATTTTGTGCGTCTGTTACTAATTGGTTTACATTTGTTGCTGCATCAGCTTGTTGTACTGGTGATACTGCAACGAATGCTGAAGCTGCTACTGCAGTTGAAGCTGCAATTTTGATAGCTTTTTTCTTCATAAACTTGTGATCTCCCTTCGCTTGTGTGTTGCAATTTTTTTTAGAATGTAATACCGGTCGCTTGATCGCGTCCAATATCGTTACCCTAACTAATATATGAGTATACAAAACTCATATGCCAAAATCAACTAAAATCTTCAAAGATTACCAGTTTATTTTTAGGTTAACGGTATGAAAGCACCAAGGACAACATTACATATTCCATATTACAGTAATGTTACCAAACATGCTAGTCTTTTTTTATGAATAATTCCTACTATTTTTAGTTTTATAGATTTTTTTTAATTTCTTTAATAGTACTTTTTAAAATTTATTTTTTATTTTATAAATTTAATGCGTGCATTTTTAAAATTATGTGTTATGATTTACTGTATAGAAGGTTACTTATAGATGTGTAACGCCGTAAACTTGTTTGTACATTGATTAGTGTGCAGCCTTCTACTTCCTTCGTTTTATCGCTCAAGAAAAGAAGCATCTGAACATCGGATGCTTCTTTTCTTATTTTATAAGGGTTTTGGTCTACTGGCCAAAGCCCTTTTTTTTGTTCAGAGAGGCAATTCGCCATCCAGATCCATCAAAAATGAATAATATTGGAACAGGTACGTACCTCTAGTTCTAGTTTAAATAACATGTTTTTTCATTTATATTCTAGATGAGATAGGTATTAAGACTTCGCAGACATTAATCTGACATTGATTATATTACATATATGTTACAACCCCCACCCCTTTGTAACGTCATTGTAAATTAAAATATGAAGAATCTTCCTATTGAAAACGCTTACGATATAAACTTGTAAAAAAACTGAAAGTAGAGAAAAGAAAAAAACCACCAGAAAATTCTAGTGGTTTAGTACTTTTGATAGGAAGTCTTGTGCACGTTGCGTATCCGGATTTGTAAAAAACTTGGATGGTGCAGCGCGTTCAACGATTTTGCCATCTGCCATGAAGACGATTTCGTCGCAGATTTCTTTTGCGAAGCCCATTTCATGTGTTACGACTACCATGGTCATGCCGTCTTTTGCTAGTTTACGAATCGCATCAAGCACCTCAGTTACCATTTCTGGGTCGAGTGCGGATGTTGGTTCGTCAAATAGCATGACTGTTGGGTCCATTGCCAGTGCACGCGCGATTGCTACGCGCTGTTGCTGACCGCCGGAAAGTCTGCTTGGGTAGGCATCGAATTTGTCAGCTAGCCCAAGACTGGTTAGTAGTTCTTTTCCTCTTGTTTCAGCTGCTTCTTTGCTTAGTCCTTTTACTTTGATTGGCGCCATTGTTACGTTTTCTAATGCGGTTAAAAACGGAAATAGGTTAAAGCTTTGGAATACGAAGCCGATGTTCGTTCGAGCTTCGTTGATGTCCGTTTTTTTGTTGTGTATAGATATGCCATCTACAGTGATTTCTCCATCGTCGATTGGCTCTAATGCATTAATTGTACGAATCAGCGTGGATTTACCTGCTCCACTTGGTCCAATTAGTGCAACTACATTCGATTTTGGTACTTCGAGCGAGACGTCGGTTAGGACGTGGTGATCGCCGAAGCTTTTATTGACATTTTTGATTGATATCATGATGATACACCCTCCTTACCGTTATGCTTCGCTCTTCAGTAATCGTTTTTCGAAATATCGAATGATTAATGATAAGCTGAATGTCATGATGAAATAGATTAGTGCAACAAACGTCCACACTTCAATAGAACGAAATGATGTTGCTACTAGGTTTTTTGCGTTTAGTGTTAATTCGGTAGCCGCAATGACAGATACTAGCGATGAGTCTTTTATGAGCATAATAAATTGTGAGGCAAGCGGTGGTAATACTCGTCTAAATGCTTGCGGCAAAATAATATGCGTCATTGCTTTTGCATGTGTCATTCCAAGTGAACGAGCTGCTTCCATTTGCCCTTTTGGCACTCCTTGAATTCCAGCACGAACGATTTCAGCGATAAATGCACCGGCAAATATCGCAAGTCCCCAGATTGAACCCCAATAGGAACCAAGCTTCAAGAATTGTCCTAGTACAAAGAAAATCCAAATAAGTAATACGAGCAGTGGAACACCGCGAATAATCTCTACATATATAGAAGATATTAATCTAAAAAACTTGTTTTTCGAAATACGTCCCATTCCAAAAATAATTCCTATCGGAATAGCGATTAGGATTGAAAGCGCTGAAATTTCCAACGTTTTCAATGCCCCATCGATAAAGACGTCCATATTCCTACCTATAACACTCCAGTCATACATATACATAGTTGTTCCTCCTCTAAGTTGCCAGAGTGTCCTACTCCTCTACTACTTCATCTAACCAGTCGGAAGTCTCAAACCATTTTTCGCGAGATGCAAGCTCAGCTGGGCTTCCTAGATAGCTGCTTAAGAATGAATTTACCCATTGGATTGTTTCGAAGTCATTTTTCTTAAGTGCAATTCCAAGGTTTTCAGTAGATATTAAGCCTTCTAATTGTCTTACTTTGTCTCCATTTTGTAGTTTCCAGACCGCGATTGCTGGCTCGTCATATACAATGCCATCTGCTTGCCCTTGTGCCAAAGCTGCTGCTGCATCCGGGAAGTTTTCAAAGTCCATTACTTGTGCGTTTTTAAATACATCTTTCGCAAGCAATGCTCCTGTTGTTCCAATTCCTACTGCAATTTTCTTACCTTTTACATCTAGGTCTTGCCATGTTTTCGTCGTTGTATCTTTACCAGGTAGCATAACTGCTTGACCAGTTTGGAAGTATGGATCAGCAAAGCTTACTGCAAGCGCTCTGTCCCCACGAATCGTCATACCAGCGAAGACCATGTCTACTTCACCTGTTTGTAGAGCAGGAATCAACCCGTCAAAAGTAAATTGTTTATATTCAATTTCTACCCCAAGTGCCTTTGCAAGCGCTTCCGCAGTATCTGCATCATATCCAACGAAATCACCGTTAGGATTTTTCATATCAAATGGGAAATATCCTGTAGACATCCCAATAATTAATTTTTTTTCTTTTAATGCTTTTTGGATTGTCGAATTTTCTGTTGAAACTCCGCCTCCAGAATCGTTACTACATCCCGCAATAATTAAAACGGTAATCATAAGTAGTGCTGCTAACCATTTTTTCATAACATTTACCCCCATTTATGTATTTTTCAGATCCCCTATTAAGCTACTGAATTATTAAAAGTATAAGTTATTATTATTCATGTGTCTACATAAAAAATAAATTGGGATAATATTATTATTATTGCATCTATTTGAAAAAACAGGCAAAATAGAGAATAGACATACTATACATTATGAGTTTATTAGATTTTTAGAAGTATTATTAAAAACAAATATTTGTGTTTAATTATTCTGCTAATTGAATTTTTATTCAAAGAGGGGTGTTTTCATGGAGTTTCCAAAAGGAGAAGTTGGTAAACGAATAAGATATTTACGGAGGGTGCAAGGACTCACATCGGACGAACTTGCGAAATCTGCCGGTGTTAGTCAAAGCATGATCTCTCAAATAGAGCGCGGACAGGTGTCTCCATCGCTTGAGACCCTTTGGAAATTAAGCCATAGCCTTAAGGTACCGGTGTTTTCTTTTTTCGACACAGAGGAATCGAATGCCGTGACTATATACCGAGCTGAAGAGGTGAAGAATGTCAAACGTGTACGTCCCAATGTCAGCTATCAGTTGTTATCGCCAAGTTCAGGTAAGCAAATGAGCTTTTTTAAGATGATTGTTGAGCCCGGCGATGATTTAGATACGCCACTTTTGTATCATTCTGGAGAAGAATGTGGAATTATGTTGGTTGGAAGTTTGCGTATTGAGGTAGAAGGAGAAATACATATGATTCATGAGGGTGATAGTATTTACTTTGATAGCTCGCTGCCACACAGATTTACGAATATTGGGGATGAGAAATCAGTTTCTATTTGGGCAATGACACATAGTTTTTAGAGTGAGGGCACTGAAACACTTACGTTTTAAATGACGTAAGTGTTTTTGAACAAAAAGAGATTTATTTTTTTCTATTTGTAAATCGCCATGTATATACTTAAATGAAGGACTTCGAGATTATGGGGTGCGCCTACCTGCATTTACTTTAATTTTTTATACGGAAAAACGTTTTTTTTAGATAAAAGAAAGGCTTGATTTTAAGCATACAATAGTTGATTGGAGTGGAAGGCGGCGACTCCAGCCGGAATAGCAAATGTTTTCTGCACCGAAAGCGAAGCGGCAGGTGCATGAGTTGAAGACCCTGGACTGAGCGTAGCGAAAATTAATTTTTGCGACGAGCTTGCGCAGGAGCAAGGGAAGCGGCTGAAACCATGCCGGCTGAAAGCGTCCGCCTGGAACGGAAATCAACGTCTGATTGGTATGAATTAATTTAAGCCCTCTGATTGAATCAAAGGGCTTTTATTAGTTACGCAAACCAACCATGTAAAGCGCCAAGTAATGTAAAGATGACAAGGTGGTCACAAATTGCTATTAATGTTGATCTTTTCGATATTAGACCAAACAACGCATTTTTCACGTAGACCATTTTGATAATTACTCCGATTATGAAACCGATGAGTGCACCTTGAAGTAAGGTTTCTGCTCCCGTTGCATTTATTAGAATAGCTATTAGAAAAGAACTTATGAATGCAATGAGAACCGAATAAATATACTTTATAGGGCCGTTTGTTTGTTGATCTTTTTTATTTGCTAATAAAGTTGAATAATAGATTGTTCCGTAGATCATATATAACAATCCGCCAATAATAATTGCTAAATAATTTAAATTGCTCCAGTCAATGAACATGAAAACCCTCCTAGTTTATGCATCTTTCATTGCTTCTGTACGAACCGTTTCCACAAAACCATCCACTACCTTTTCATTGCTTTTTTTAGGACCTAGTTTGATAAAAGTTTTCCCCATCAGGTTCAGTCCTTCATTTTGCCCGGTATAAATAAACCTTGTAGATTGTTCATCTAGTTTTATGAGTGTGTATGCAGCTTGAATTTTAAAAGCTTTCGCAAGTGTAAATTCAATTTTTTTGTGTTTTTTTTGGTCGTTGTTTTCGTACTCTAAATCCGTCACGATGTAAGTTTCCGTTCTTTTTCCTTCTCGATAGGTTTGCTCATATGTAGAGCCTACAACTCCTTCTTTTATTTCTAAAGGTTTGTGCTCTACTATATTTGGCATAATTCTCTGGATGTTTTCGAGCTGAAAGAGATTCCAGATTGTTTCGATTGGTGCAGGGATGATAATTTCTTTGCTCCAAGTTAGCATTTGTTTACCCCGTTTCATAAGAATAAGTGCGAATTTTTCTAAAGTGTACCATTGAAGATGTAATGAGTCTATCTCATTTATCCATACGTTAGAAAATTAAAGGACCTGCCTAATCGGCAGGTCCTTAGTTGTGAATAGCGGTTCTCTGAGCGCTTTAATTCAAGGGGTTTTATTTTAATATAGAAGAAAGTATATTTACTGCTTGATCGATTTCTTCAGTTGAAACGGTTAGTGGTGGCAGGAGTCGGATGACATTTGGTCCTGCAGCTACTAGTAGTAGACCGGCTTTTTCAGCTTCCGCTATGTATGGAGCGGCTTCGTCGGAGCAAACGATCCCGAGCAATAAACCGGATCCTACTATAGTATACGCTGGTAACGTTTCTTTTAGTTTATCCAAAAAGTAGCTAGATTTTTCATTGACTTCATTTAAAAATTCAGAAGTAAACACATTGTTTAGGACTGTTTGTGCCACTGCTACTGCTAATGGGTTTCCACCGAATGTCGTACCGTGTGTTCCTGGTCCGAAAGAGTCATGTAAGGCACTGGTTCCTAGCATTGCTCCGATTGGAAAGCCTCCTCCAAGGCCCTTTGCTAACGTCATTATGTCAGGCTTTAGGACGGTTTGCTCGTAAGCATAGCGAGTTCCTGTACGGCTGATGCCTGTTTGGACTTCGTCAATGATTAATAATATGCCTTTCGATTCGCAAATATCAGTAATTGCTTGGGCGAATTCGGGAGTTACTTGGTTGACTCCACCCTCTCCTTGAATCACTTCTAGCATGATTGCGGCTACTTCATCATCGATAACCGACTCAAGTTGCTGGATGTCATTGAAAGGTACTGTGCGGAAAGTATCCAGTAATGGTCCAAATCCATTTTTTATTTTATCTTGGCCAGTAGCGGACATTGCGCCGAATGTGCGGCCATGGAATGATTTTTCAAATGTGATGATGGCGTGTTTTCCGGTATGTTTGCGCGCAAGTTTGATCGCTGCTTCATTCGCCTCTGCTCCGCTGTTACAGAAAAACGCGTGTGCTAAATGCGTATCTTTTACTAAGGTCGTAGCAAGCTGCTCCTGCTCTGGACTTTCGAATAAATTCGATGTGTGCCATAGCTTTTCGCTTTGTTGCTGAATAGCTTTTACAATTGCAGGGTGTGCATGGCCAAGGCTAAGCACTGCAATCCCACTTGTAAAATCGAGATACTCTTTTCCAGTATCGTCTACAATAAGCGTCCCTTTCCCTTGCACAAAGTGAATAGGGCGACGGGCGTAATTTTGAAATAAAGAACTCACACGAGTACCTCCTGATGTAAAATGGTCGTTCCTTCTAATTGATCACCAACAATTTGAACGGAAGGAATGCCTGCAGCTAAACAATCGAGTGCAGCAGTTACTTTCGGAATCATTCCTCCGTAGATTTCTCCCGAAGAAATCCACTGCTTGATTGCAGAGGAAGTTATAACTGTTTGTACTTCCCCATCGATTTTAATGCCAGGTGTATCCGTTACAAGCTGCAGACTCTCCGCTTTGATTGCCAGTGCGACTTTATTCGCTACGGTATCGGCATTGATATTAAGCGGCGTACCATTTTCTGTACAGCTGATGCTTGAAATCACTGGTGTGATACCGTTCGCTAAAAATGTTTCTAGTAACGAGCTGTTTACTTTTTTTATTTCACCGACAAAGCCATAAGTTTCTTTGTCTAAGAGCGTGCTTTCTAATAAATTGCCGTCATATCCGCTTAAGCCAATTGCTGTAATCCCGCTTTTATTCAGCTGGTGAACAAGGGACGGATTTACTTGGCCGACTAGAGTTGACTGGACTATTCCGATTGCTTCTTCGGACGTCACTCGAATGCCGTTTATAGATGTTGATGTTATATTGTTTTTTTCTAGCTCTTTATTTATTGCAGGGCCTCCACCGTGGACGATGATTAATTCATTGCCAGCAGCTTGGAGTTTTTTGAAATTGGTGAAGAAGTTTTCATTCAGCCCCTCGAGCATGCTTCCACCGAGTTTGATGACGATGCGTTTAGGAGCGGTAGGTTGCGTTAATTTGGACGTAGTCATATGTCAAATCGCACCCCCATGCAGTTCCTAGGCCATCGCCTTGATGGATATCTACGTATATTTTTACTTCTGGTTGTTTTAGATAGACAATCAAGTCTTCTTCTGAGAAAGCAACAGGTTCGCCGTTTTCAACAACTTTTGTCGTTCCAATATGAATCGTGATTGCATTAGGATCAAGGGTTGCACCGCTATAGCCAACTGCTGCGATGATTCTGCCCCAGTTTGCGTCGTTGCCGAACACTGCCGTTTTCACAAGTGGAGAGCCGACAACTGTTTTAGCAATTTTGCGAGCTTCCGCATCTGTTATTGCCCCTTTTACTTCCACTTCAATTAGTTTTGTTGCGCCTTCTCCGTCTTTTGCAATCATTTTCGCCAATTCTTGGGACACTACATGTAAAGTTTGTACGAAGTTTTCCCAATCAGGATGATCCGGAGTAAGCGTATTATTTTCCGCCATTCCGTTAGCCATAACGACTACCATATCATTGGTGGATGTGTCGCCATCGACAGTAATTGCATTAAAAGTTATGTCGGTAATGGATTTTAGAGCTTTTTGCAGATATTTGGATTCGATGTTTGCGTCCGTTGTAATGAAACCTAGCATCGTCGCCATATTAGGTTCGATCATACCAGAGCCTTTTGCAGTTCCGGCAATAATCACTTCTTTTCCATCAATAATTGTTTGATAGGAAGTGTTTTTTGTAACGGTGTCTGTCGTCATGATTGCTTGCGAGAAGCTCATAGCACCTTCCAACTCATCAACTGGATCTAATTGTTTGATACCTTCTGTTACCGGATCCATTTTCATGTGTTCGCCGATGACACCTGTAGATGCGACACCAACAAGATTGCGGTCGATTCCTAGTTTATCGGCAGTTAGTTTTTGCATCGTGTACGCATCTGCCATGCCTTGCTTGCCTGTGCATGCGTTGGCATTCCCAGCATTGACGATGATTGCCTGCATTTTACCTGTTTGGTATACCACATCTTTTGTAATTAGAAGTGGGGCAGCTATAATAGCGTTCGTTGTAAATACTCCTGCGACACTTGCAGGAACCTCACTGACTAGTAAGCCAAGATCTTTTTTCTTGTGCTTAAGGCCGCAGTGAATGCCAGTTGCTTTAAATCCTTTTGGTGACGCAATATTTTTATATGAAATACGTTTCATAGCCATGGTGGTTGATGTATCCAATTTTGATTCCTCCTGAATTTAGATGAATAATGGGACGTGCTTGAGGCCAGTTGTTTGATCTAGGTTAAATTGAACGTTCATGTTTTGAATCGCTTGGCCTGCAGCCCCTTTGACTAGATTGTCGATCACTGAAACAACTGTAGCTCGGTTTGTGCGCGGATCGACTTTCACGTGAATATCGCAGTAGTTGGAGCCATATACTTGATTCGTTTCGAATTTGTTTGCCTCTTTTATTATACGAACGAATGGATGGTTTGCGTATGTTACTTGTAGTGCATCAATTAAATGTTTTTCTGTTACGCCTTCGTTTACAGGGGCATAACTAGTTGCAAGAATTCCTCTTGTCATCGGTACAAGATGTGTCGTGAACGTGATGGGGGATGTTTGATTGGCAAAGAGGTTAATCGCTTGCTCGATTTCCGGTATATGTTGGTGTTGATGTAATTTGTATATAGCAGTGTTTTCATTCGTTTCACTGAAATGCGTCATTTGACTTGGCTTGTTCCCTGCTCCGGAAATTCCACTTTTCGCATCGATGATGAGATGCTTTACGTCGATAAGGTTTTCCTTTAGGAGTGGTAGTAAAGAAAGCAGAACTGCAGTCGGATAACATCCGGGGTTTGCGACAATATCCGCTTTTTGAATTTCAGCTTCATTCCATTCTGTCAGACCATACACGCTTTTTTGTATTGCTTCTATAGGAGCTGGTGTTTTTTTATACCATTGCTCGTATTGAAGCGGATCTTTTAAGCGGAAGTCACCAGATAAATCAATTAGCTTTGGACCTTTATCTATTAATGATGGAAGTAACTGGCTGGATACCCCTGAGGGAGTGCTCGTAAAAATCACATCATACTCTGACAATCTATCAGGTTCGATTTTTAATAATGGCTCATCATAAATATTCATTAAATGTGTATATTTATTCGAAAACTTGTTTCCTTCATCTGAAGAAGTGAACAAGTCAAGCTTTTCTATTTCGGGGTGGGTATGAAGAAACCTAATCAACTCAAGCCCACCATAACCAGTAGCACCAATAATTCCAACATTCATTTTCTTCACCTCTTCAGTAAGTTAGAATCTATTATAATATTGCATAATTATAAAGTCAATCGTATTTTTATAATTTTTTGGTTATTTTATAAATTTATGAATTTAGGGGGAGTTATATTACAGGAGTGTTACTGGTGCCTGGCACCAGTAACACTCCCAGGAACCAATAACACTTTTGAAACAGAAAAAGGAGCGAATTGGGGAATTCGCTCCTTTGATGTTTAATTGTTGCCATTGTTGTTACCATTGCCGTTGTTACCGTTGCTGTTATTGTTTTTTTCGTTGTTTTTTTGGGATTTTTCGTTTTCTTTCTGTGCTTTTTCCGCATTTTTTTGTTGGTTCTCGTTTTCTTTATTCTTATCTTTTGATTGGTTTTCATTTGATTTACCATTATTATTTTGTTGTTTTTCTACTTGTCCTGGTGGTTTTGCTTTTTGCTCTTTTTGCTTTTCATTTATCTTTTCTTGTTGCTGTCGCGCTTTTTCTTGTTGCTTTTGCTGTTGTTGCTCATGTTTTTGTTTTTGCTCTTGTTGTTTTTCTAGTTGCTTCTCTTTGTTCTGTTCCTTGTTTAAATTGTTTTGATCGCTACTGGATGGTGTTTCTTGCTTGATAGCATCTTGTTTGACAGGAATACCATTTTCTCTTTGATTATCTTCTATTTTACTTTCGTTCTCCACTTCTTTTAACTTTTGAATGGATATGTTGTGTTTGTCTGCTTCTTTACGTTCTTCAATGGAACTTTCATTTATTGTCCAGACTTTTTCGGTGTGCTCACTTTGCACTTCTTCGACAGCTACTTCTATTATTTCTTTAATTTCGGATGATTCTATATTATTTTCATATATGGTTGTAATAGCAATTTCTTTTGCTATGGGACTAATTAGTTTTACTGCATTTGCTAGTACGATGTCTACGGGGTTCCCTTCCCAATCTTCGAGCTGAATTGGAGCAGATTCATTTAACGAACGGAGTGTCACTACTAATCCTTCTTGATCTACACCTAATTCTACTGAATTTTTCGCATCTAATTGTACGTAAGCCAAAGCTGTCCCAGGAGTAGGAATAAAGGATACAATTACAAATAGAAGAAACACTGCTGCGACAATAACGGGTGCCAGAAAAGAGGGTTTCGCCCATTTTTCATTTAGAGTAGTTGCTTTATATAAGTGGAATTCAACTTCTTGTCCAATCTCAGGATTCGATTTCAGAGGAATTCCTCGAAGAAATTTTCCTTCCTTCGTAAGAAAAATCATATATTTAGTTTTCTTTTCGCAAACAATTCCGTTATATGGACGCATCAGATGATTTCTCCTTTTACATACTCTTTTATATAAACGAAGTCACTTTTAAGCAGTAATGCAACTGCTATTATGTATTTTCTATGGCGTTCTAATGTTTTTCGAGAGACCTCTACGATTTCTTCCATTTCTTTCAGTGGTAATTTTTTGTACTTTATTAGAAATTCATAGAATTCTTCTGTCTCTGCGATTATTTGTGCTGTTTGAAAGGCTGTTTTTCTCGCATCCTCATGCTTTGGAGCAACCTTTGCTAAATCCTCAAATGATAGCCCGAACTCTACTAACAATTTAGTATAGCGAGAGAGTTCGTCTCTTCTTGCTTCAGCCTGTTTTTCTAAGGAATAGGAATCGAGCGCTTGCGCATCGAATAATTGTTGATGCTCAGTTGCGGCATCTTCTCTTGAAGCATTTATTAATAAAACTTTCTCTTTTCGTAGAGATTCCTTGCGAATAAAATCAATGATACGTCTTTTTATAATCAAATGGGCATAAGTTTGCAAGGATGCATTTTCATCAGGATTAAAACTCATAATCGCTTCATGGAACGCACTCATTGCTATACTATACTCTTCATCATGTTCATCAATAGCTCTTTTACAAACAAAGGAAGCAGTTTTTTTCATAAATGGGGTAAAGGCTAAAAGAAGGTCATTCAAAACCTCCTGGTCTCCTGCTTTTGCCATTTGCACAAGTTCACTTGTTATTTGTTTTTCTTTTGTTTTTGGTTTGAAAATTCCTTGTATAATGGACAAAAGCATACATACCCTCCCGTTCTCATCTTTCCCTGAGCCTATAATTGTAACTGGCTTATCGGAGAATGAAAAGCGGTTAAACTATAAATAGTTCAATCTTCGTCATCATCATTGTCGTTCTTTTTGTTTACTTGTTAAGCAGATCTGCACAATTCTTTTGTTATTCCATTTCTTTGTGCTCATTATATTGTTCGAAATGCTTAGTTGTATTTATGGGGGTAGCCAGTAAATTAAGTTTTTATGTGGAAATTAATAGAGGACATTATGATATCAAGTGGAAAATAAAAATATTAGCAAAAAGGAGGTTACTTACGAACCTCCTCCTTGCCTGTTTTGTTTTGTAATTCCTTGGAATAATAGATGAAATCATACGTATCTACACGTTTTTATCTTCATCTAAAGTACTGGGTTATACATATTTAAATAGTGTAATTTTAAAGAGGATTTATTTGTCTTCTTTACTTTTTTTATTCTCTTGTTTTTGTGCTTTTTGTTGATCTTTTAAAGCTTTTTGTTCATCTTTTAAAGATTTTCTTTCTTCTTTATGCTCTGCTTGAAGTGCTTTACGCTCTTCTTTTTGCTCAGCTTTAAGTGCTTTACTTTGTTCTTTTAAAGATTTTTCTTCTTCCTTAGCTGGTTCTTCTACAACAGGTTTTTCAGCTACTGGTTTTTCTACAACAGGTGTAGGTTCAACTTTTACAGGTTTTTCTTCAACTGGTTTCTCTACTACAGGTTCCTCTGTTTTTGGTTTTTCAGCTTCTTCTTGAGCGGCTTCAAATTTAGCGATTGCTCTTTCAGCATTTCGTAAAATTGATGCTTTTGCAGTTTCACTTCCAGCATTTTCATAAGCTTTTGCAAGTGCTGCTAGATTTCCAGCAGTATAACCTTCAGGAATTTCAGGGAATTCACTTACTGGTTTTGCTTCATCTTCTTTTTTAGTCTCATCTTTTGTTTCAGGAGTTGTTACGACTGGTTTAACAGTATCTCCTGTTGTAACTGCTGTTTTTTCCTCTGTAGATTCAGAGTTCAATTTGCTTAAATCAACTTTATCGAACAAATTTTCATTTGCCCAAGCGTAACCTGAACCTGTTATCGTAATAGTTGCTACCAATAAAGCTGCACTTGTTTTCTTCCATTTCATCTGCATCTTCGAATCACCTCGGATAGAATTTGTCCGGTGTTATGCTCGGACACTATATTATTCGAAATATACTCATATCTTTTGGGGGTGAAGACAAAAAAACAGTATTACAGTTGTGGTACTTTTTGGGGGCTCCAGTAAAACAAAAGTACTAAATTT